>CAKTWY010000199.1 GCA_934630445.1 uncultured Eubacteriales bacterium | reverse complement strand
TTCATGGCGTGCCGTCGGAGACGGCACATGCCAATTGTACCATGCGCATATCGCCTCTCCGAGGCGATGCGATCAATTTCATGGCGTGCCGTCGGAGACGGCACATGCCAATTGTACCATAAACGTAAAACGTTTATGGTACAATATCCGCAGAGCGGCCATTGTACCACACGCGTGCCATCTTTTCCCTGAGACGGCGCGAAAAAAGAATGGCCGTGCCGTCGGAGACGGCACATGGCCGTTGTATCATACGCCTGTGATGATACAACGGATAGCTGCAGACAGATGGATATGGTTGAGGTGTATAAAGGTGAAGGATGTTACAAAGGCATCGCGTATCGTGGTAAAGGTCGGTACGTCGACGCTTACGCATGCAAACGGGCTTCTCAATTTCCGGCGGATCGACGAGCTGGCGCGTGTGCTGTCGGATTTGAAGAACGAGGGTAAAAAGGTTGTGCTTGTTTCTTCCGGCGCGATCGGCGTGGGCGCGGCAAAGCTCGGCATGAACGGAAAACCCCATGAACTCAAGGAGAAGCAGGCAGCGGCCGCGGTTGGCCAGTGTGAGCTGATGCATATCTACGACAAGATGTTTCAGGAATACGGCCAGACGGTGGCGCAGGTGCTTCTGACGCGCGATGTGACGGATACGCCGGAACGGCATCAGCATGTTGTCAACACGATGGATGCGCTTCTGGAGCATGGAGCTATCCCTGTGATCAATGAGAACGACACCGTTGCGGTCGAAGAGATCGTCTACGGCGACAACGATACGCTCTCCGCCATTGTCGCGGAGATCGCGCACGCGGATCTGCTGGTGCTGCTCAGCGACATCGACGGCCTGTACGACGAGGACCCGCACAAGAACGAGGGCGCGTGCCTGATCCCTGTCGTTTATGAGCTGACGGACAAGATCCGCGCCGCTGCGGGCGGTGCAGGCACAGAGTTTGGTTCCGGCGGCATGGCGACGAAGATCCAGGCGGCAGATATCGCGCTGGCCGCGGGCATCCCTATGATCATTGCAAATGGGGCCAGGCCGGACGTGCTTTATGAGATATTTGAAGGCAAGCAGGTCGGCACTGTATTTTTGCCGTAAAGGGGGCACTGCATATGGAAACGATCCGGATATTGGGCGAGCAGGCGCGCGCGGCGGCGCGCATTGCCGCGCAGCTCGGCGTCACGCGGAAGAACGCCGCGCTCGGCGCGATAGCGGATGCGCTTCTGGAGCGCACGGCGTATATTCTCGCTGAGAACGAAAAGGACCTCGCTGCGGCGCGGGCGGGCGGCATGTCGGAATCGCTTCTCGACAGGCTCACGCTCACGCGCGCGCGCGTGGAAGCGATGGCCTCGGGCGTGCGCGAGGTCGCGGCCCTGCCGGACCCCGTGGGCGAGGTAACGGGGATGAAGGTTATGCCAAACGGCCTGCGCGTGGGTAAAAAGCGCGTGCCGCTCGGCGTTGTCGGCATTATCTTTGAGGCGCGGCCGAACGTAACGGTCGACGCGGCGGCGCTTTGCCTGAAGGCGGGGTGCGTATCGATCCTGCGCGGCGGCAAAGAGGCGGTGCGCTCGAACACGGCGCTTGCAGGCGTTATGCGCGCGGCGCTGGCGTCCATCGGTCTGCCGGAGGCGCTGATAGGCTTTGTGGAGGATCCTTCACGTGACAGCGCGAACGCCATGATGCGCGCAAACGGACTGATCGATGTGCTCATTCCGCGCGGCGGCGCGGGCCTCATCCGCGCGGTGGTGGAGAACGCCACCGTGCCCGTGATCGAGACGGGCGTGGGCAACTGCCACATTTATGTTGAGAAGACGGCTGACCTGGAGATGGGCGCGCAGATCCTTTACAATGCGAAATGCTCGCGTCCGTCCGTGTGCAACGCCGCGGAGAGCCTGCTTGTCGACCGCGCGGTCGCGGAGACGTTCCTCCCGATGGCGGCGCGTCTTCTGGCGGAAAAGAACGTCAGGCTGCTCGGCTGCGAAGAAACGCGGCGCATCCTCGGGCCGGACGTCCTGCTCGCGACGGAGGAAGATTACGCGGCGGAATTTCTGGATTATGTGCTTTCGATCAAGGTGGTCGAGGGCTTTGACGAAGCGTGCGGGCATATTGCACGCTACTCCACGCACCACAGCGAGGCGATCGTGACGTCGGATTACTTCCTGGCGCAGCGCTTCCTGGACGAGGTGGATTCGGCGGCGGTCTACGTCAACGCATCCACGCGCTTCACCGACGGCAACGAGTTCGGGCTGGGCGCGGAGATCGGCATCTCCACGCAGAAGCTGCACGCGCGCGGCCCGATGGGCCTCGAGGCGCTGACGAGCATCAAATATGTCGTATACGGAAACGGACAGGTACGCTGAGCGTGGAATTGGAATTTAAGTTTCTGGCAGATGGGGCGGCATTTGACCGCGTGCGCGCGCATTTTGCCCTCGGCGCGGGGAACGAGCGGCAGATGTCGGCCAGGTATTTCGACACGTCCGACGGGGCGCTGGAAGCGCGGGGGGCGATGCTGCGCCTGCGTGAGGAGGACGGCGTGCGCGTCATATGCCTGAAATTGCGCGGGCAGATGCGCTCCGGCGCGGCTGCGCGTCCGGAATATGAGGCGCCCTGCGCGTCTCTGGAAGCGGGCGTTGGAACGCTCCTTTCCCTTGGCGTGCCGGAAGAGATCGGCCACGTGCTGCGCGGCGCCGCGCTGCGGGAGACGGCGCGCGCGGCTTTCCGCCGCACTGTGTGGCGCGTGTGCACACACGGCGCCGAGGGCGAGCTCTGTCTCGATCAGGGCAGCCTGTACGCCGGGGCGTGCGAAGAGCCGTTTTGCGAAATGGAACTTGAACAAAAAGGCGGCAGCGAAGACGCTTTTCTGCGCTGGGGGGCGGAGCTTGAGCGTTCGCTCGGCCTGACCCGGCAGGAAAAATCAAAATACGCCCGCCTGACGGCGCTCAGGCACTGTGCGGAAAAGGAGAAATAAATATGGAAGAAAGAAAGGCCATCAACCCGTTCCATGTGGGCGCGGTATTTACCAATTACTGTATCAAACAGGGATGGCTCACACTCGAGTTTGACGAGGAAAAGCAGATGCACTATTACGTTACGCCGGAAGGGGAGCGGGAGCTGGGAGAGCGCTTCGGCCTGTACTTTGACAGCCCCTGTGCGTTTGAAAAAGGCTGCGGCCAGGCGTGAGGCCGGATATGGAAAAACAGCAAAAATCGGGCCGAAAGGCCCGATTTTTAAGAGCTTGAAGCGCATACCTGCGCCGTTCATGCAGCTTGCCGCACGCTGCGCGGGGAGCGCAGCATAAAATCAGCGCGCCTGCGCCTGGGGGATGCGCGCGAGGATCTCCTTCAGGTGAAAGGGGGAGATGTCCTCTGTGCAGATGTGGATGCGCAGGCAGCGATCGTCCTCGATGATGAGAAACTCCTCGTCCGCGTCGCAGACGAGCCGGTCGTATGGGTACGTTTCAATCGTCGGCGCGTCGGGGCGGAGATGGTTGTGCACCTCCAGCGCCTGGTCGGAGAAGACGTACGTCAGGGGGATCCGCTCGGCCTGCCCTGCAAAGCGGACAGCCGAGACGACCGGGGCGAGCACACGCCAGAGGAGTGCTGTGTAGAGAAGCATATCCAGCGCCCCAAACACCGCGAACGATCCGCGAAAGATCTTGTGAAAGATATTCGCGGCGATGAGGAGAATCAGCAGCGTAAAGGCGATGATCCTGTTGACAAACGCTGTGGTGAGTGACTGAAGAAGAAAGTCCTCACGCGAGCAGGGTACCTCAAATTTCAAAGAACCGCCTCGCTTTCCATGCGTGATCGAAAAGGCGTAAAAACGCCTTTCATCATTATATGAAAAACAAAATGCAAAAGCAATTCCTTTTGCGAAAAAAGAAGAGGCGTCATCCATGCTCCGCCAGCCGGACATGCATAGGCGCGGCAAAGGAGGAAGGGGATCATGTGTCTGCCGAGCGATCCGGCGATTTTACTGTGCTTCGTGAACACCCGCCTGCGCGACCGGTACGCGTCGCTCGACGCGCTTTGTGAGGATCTCGATGTCGAGCGCACCGCGATCGAACAGCCGCTGCAGCGCCTGGGATATTGTTACGACGCGCGGCTGAACCGGTTTGTATAGCGCGCAGAACTGCATGCGCTGTATTTTGTGGGAAAGGGCAAAGTTTGAAAGAGCGGCTTTCGTTGTGAAACGAAAGCCGCTTTCAGCTTGTCGGATCGGAAAAGTCCTTTGCGCCGCGACGCAAATAAATTCTCCCAAAAAGTCAGGACATGCGCCTGACTTTTTGACGCTGAAATCGCGCGAAATCGCCCGATTTCGCAACTTTAGTCTCAAACGCAAGCGTGGTTGCGTTTGAAGGCTGTC
>CAKTWY010000198.1 GCA_934630445.1 uncultured Eubacteriales bacterium | reverse complement strand
CGGTCATCCTCTCCAGCCACATCCTGCCGGAGGTGAGCGCGGTGTGCGAGCGCGTGCTCGTCATCAACCGCGGCAAGATCGTCGCCAACGACACGCCGGAGAACCTCTCCACGGCGCTGGCGGGCGAGCATAAGCTCAATCTCCGCGTGCTGGGTTCCAGAGACGCGGCGCTGAAGGCGCTGAACACCGTCGACGGCGTGAAGAACATCACGCCCCTCGGCGAGCACGAGCCGGGCACGTGCGATTACCTCGTCGAGGCGACGGCCGTGCACGACATCCGCCCGCTCGTCTTCCGCGCGCTGGCGAAGGCCGACCTGCCGATCCTGATGCTCAAGCCCATGGACATGACGCTTGAGGATATCTTCCTGCAGCTGACGACCGACGAATCCGCCGCGCCGGAAAAGGGTCCGCGGCCGGAGATCGAGGTTTTGCCCGCGGAAGAGGCCGCCCCCGCCGAGGCGGAAAACGCGGCTGAAGAGGAGGAGGAGTAAACGATGCTCGCCATATTCAAAAAGGATTTCAGAGGCTTTTTCACCTCTCCGATCGGCTATACGTTCATTGCATTTTTCCTGGTGATCATGAACTGGTCGTTCTACTTCATCAACATCCAGTACGCGACAAGCGACCTGTCGAGCCTTTTCTCACAGATGCTGACGGTGCTGTGCTTTATCGTGCCGCTTCTGACGATGCGCCTGTTTTCTGAAGAGCTGAAGCTGAAGACCGACCAGCTCCTCTTCACCTCGCCCGTGGGCGTGTGGTCGATCGTGCTGGGGAAATTTTTTGCGGCGATGAGCGTTTTCATCATTGCGCTCGTCTGCACGGCGCCGTGGTCGATCATCGTGACGATGTTCGGCACGCCGCAGACCGCGTCGATCGTCGGCAACTACGTCGCCGTCATCTGCGCGACGGGCTGCTTCATCGCCATCGGGCTTTTTATCTCCTCCCTCACGGAGAGCCAGGTCATCGCGGCCATCGGCGGCTTTGCGGCGCTGTACAGCATCCAGATCCTCAACATCGTGGCAAACGCCATCAACGTCTCCTGGGTGAAGACGATCGTCGGATGGTTCTCGATCTTCACGCGCTACTCCAGCTTTACCCGCGGTATTTTTTCGCTTGCGGACATTGTGTATTATCTGAGCTTCGCGGGCGTTTTCCTGTTCCTCACAACCCGTGTGCTTGAGAAAAAGCGCTGGTCGTGAGTAAGGAGGGTAACAGACAATGAAAATGAACAAAACAAAGCTGCGCCACGGCTCGTTCTCCATGGCGCTGATCCTGATCGTGCTCGCGGCGGTGGTTCTCCTGAATCTCGTCGTCGGCGCGCTGACCGACCGTTTCTCATTAAAAGCCGACATGACGGCCGGCGGCATCTACGACATCACCGACCAGACGCGCGAGGCGCTTCAAACCCTCTCCACACCGGTGACGTTCCACGTTCTGATGGACAAGAGCGCCTTTGAAACGGGCGACACCACGGCGCAGGTCAACGAGATGCTTCTGCGCTACAAGGCCATCGCGGGCGACATGATCACGCTGAATTATGTCGATATCTATAAAAACCCGGCTTTTGTCAACAACTACGACACTGCCACCTCGCTTACCCAGGGCTCGATCATCGTCGAGTCGGAAAAGCGATACAAGGCGCTGACGCTGAGCGATCTGTACCAGATCAGAAGCGACTACCAGTCCGGAACGCGGTATATCTCCGGCTTCCAGGCGGAGCAGAAGCTCTCCAGCGCGATCGACTTTGTCACCAAAGAGACGCTGCCGAAGGCCTACATCCTCGAAGGACACGGCGAGGTGGTCTCTCCCACGTTCAAATCCACGCTGGAGCTGGCCAACTTCACGGTTGAGCCGCTCAACCTCTCGATGAACGACATTCCGGAGGACGCGACGCTCCTTGTTCTGTCCAGTCCCACGTCGGATTACACCGCCGAGGAAGTGAAAAAGATCGACTCCTTCCTCTACAACGACTTCGGCCAGATGATGGTCTTCTACGGCCCGGAGACGCCCGAGACGCCGGTGCTCTCGCGCTATTTTGAAGAGTGGGGCGTGGCCATCGAGCAGGCGTATGTCTTCGACCCGGACAGGACCGTCGGCACACCCGTCCAGATCGCGCCGAACTTCAACGCGGAGGAAAAGATGGTCGAAAGCCTCGCCGCCGCGTCCGATCAGATCCTTGTGGTGCCCTATGCGCGCCAGGTGCGCCAGCTCTGGGAGGAGGGCGGCCAGGCAAACATGGTCTCCAAGATCCTCACGACCGGACCAAACGCCTACACCAAGCGTTTTGACGCGGCGGACGGGTCCATCACCACCGTGGAACAGGAAAGCGGCGACGAGACGGGCACGTTTGACGTGGCGCTGCTGGCGGAATATCTCAAGTATGTGGACAACGTGCCCAACTACGGGCGCATCCTCTTTGTCGGCACGCCGTACGTTATGTCTGACAGCCTGATGCAGACGGAAAATTATCTCAACAGCAACTTCATCACTGCCGCGGCGACGTATATGAGCGGTGAGACGGACACGGTCGTCGTCACGCCGAAAAAGATGCAGTCCGAGCAGCTCATCCTCGTCGGCACGGGCGCGACGGTCGTATTCTGGCTCGTCGTGGTCCTGCTGCCGGCCGCGATCCTCGTACTCGGCATCTGGCAGTGGCTCAGGAGGAAGCATCTGTAATGAAAAAGAAGATCATCGGCATCATTGCGGGTGTCGTCGTCATCGCGCTCCTCGCGGGTGGGTACTGGCTGCTCACCCGCCCGGAGGAGACGCCGGAGGATGAAACGCCCGCGAAAGCGGACAATCTGCTTGTATTTTCAACCGACGATGTGGCGTCGTTTTCCGTTGAACGCAAGGACGGAAAGGGCTTTGACGTGACGGTGACCGAGCGCGAGGGCGAGCGGGTGTACAACGTGCAGGACTATGACCCCATCTTTCTCATCCGCTCGGCGGGCTTTGACGCGTTTTTAAGCTCGCTTTCGACCATCGTGCCGCAGGAGACGATCGAGGAAAACGCCGCGGACCTGGCGAAGTACGGCCTTGCCGATCCGTCGGTCGTGGCGCGTGTGACGCTGAAGGACGGCACCGCGCTCGCGCTTGCGCTGGGCGACCCGGCGCCGGTGGACAACACGCGCTATGCCATGGCCGAGGGCTCGGACACCGTTTACGCGGTCGGCACCTATACGGCCCTGGCGGTGGACAAAACGATCTACGACTACCGCACGCCGGAGCTTTTCCCCATTGAGACGGACGATTCGGGCAATGCGGATACCTCCGTCATCTCGCGCATCGTTTTGGTGCGCAGCGGCGAAGAGGATGTGATCCTGCGCACGCGCACGGCGGAGGAAGAGGCATTTTATGAAGATCAGACCCTGCCGTCGACGTACGTGATGGATTCGCCCGTGCCCGGGAACGTCAACGACTATGTCGCCGGCGAGCAGATCATCACGCCCGCCGTCGGCCTTACGACAAGCGCGACAGTCGTCGAGGACAATCCGGCGGATATCGCCGCATACGGCCTGGACGGCAGCCAGTATCTGGAGCTGACCATCTCCGGCAAGCCGGTCAGGCTTCTCTTCGGCGATCTGACGGAGGACGGCTCGCAGCGCTATATCATGCGCGAGGACATCTCCAGCGTGATCGCGGTTCCCTCTTCGAGTGCGGAGAGTATCCTCTCTGTCGACAGCGAGAAGCTGCTGGCGCGGCTGATTTGGCTGTACAACATCGCCAACGTCACCGACCTCTATGTCAAAACGCCGGAGAGCGAGCACCATATCACCTATAAGGAAGAGACCGAGGACACGGCTTTTGAGGCGACGCTCGACGGCGCGCCGATCGAGGATGAGGACAGCGCGCGGCGCATCTATACGCGCGTGCTGACCCTGGGCCGCGACGGCAAGCTCGACGAGCTGCCTGCGGGCGAGCCGGAATATGTCATCACCATCAAGCTCACCAACGGCAAGGAGACAAAGATGGAGCTGACGGCGGCGAACGACCGGCACTACTCCATCCGCCTGGACGGGCAGGACCTTTATTTCTACTGCGGCGTCAAGAGCATTGAAAGCCTTGTCGACGGCATCAACACTGTCGCCGCCGGCGGGGAACTCGACAGCTGACGCGGCGTTTGGCAAAACCCGCATACAGAAACAATCCCCGGAGAGGACGCGCAAGCGCCCTTCTCCGGGGATTTCCGCGTGGAAAGAAAGCTGCGTACCGCCCGGGGGCAAAGCCGCGGCCGCCGAGGGGCAAAACTGTGATCGCTGCCGGGGGCAGAGAAAGGGAGCAGTTTTGCGGAGGAGGAACAGAGCGCCGAGCAGCGACGCAGGGGAGATATCTGCGTAGCGAAGCGTGGGCGTTCGGCACAAAGT
>CAKTWY010000197.1 GCA_934630445.1 uncultured Eubacteriales bacterium | reverse complement strand
GCACAATGTGCGGCGCTCCTGCTTTTTGCGCAACGAAAAATCTCCGGAAGGACCATTGATTTTCCTTTGCAGCGCGCGTAGTTTCATCCAGTCAAACCAATGCCGCGCAGACACCGGCTTCTGTCAATGTTCGTCCCGCCGTATTCAGCGTGTAGACCAAGTTCTCACGCGTTATCGGCGTTTTTCTGTTCAATCGGCAATCGGTTCACTTCCGAAAAATACTGATAGAATTCATCCACAACCGCTTCCTGTTCTGTATCGGAAAACAGCTTTGTCATATCCAGCAGGATCTTCTGCATCGTTTTATTTGAAAAATATCTGAATGCCACCCGTCCCCAGCTGGGGAATGTTCCGTCATGCGCAAAATAATCCCAGAAAAATACATCAAGGTCTGCCGGAATACAAACTCTGTATCGGTCGTGCCCGCTTACGAGTCCATCCATGCACTGCTCGCCCCAAAAATCTTCCCTGACCATAAAAGCGCCCAGGATGCGTCTGTCTTTTTCCTCCCCGTTTTCAGGCAGCCCCGTCAGCAGGCATGCTGAATTCGGCTTTAATCTGCTCGGAACCCGCGCCTCGCCCTTGGAATATCCGCTCAAATAGCACCCGGTCGAGACCGACCTGCACGCAATCATCTGCTCCGCATCATTCCAAACGACATTAAAAGCCGCCTGTGCATTCGGCGCGATCTTCATACTGCGAAGCTGCCGGCGCTGCTCCTCTTTTTCGTATTCCCTTTTTCTTTCCTCTTCCTGCGCCCGCAGTCTTCTGTTGTACTTTGCATTGATTTCCTTTTGTTTGGCCGTGTCCTTTAAGGTAAGAAAAGTGGAAAACGCATCCGGATACAGAAAGCGCTTTTCTCCCTGCGCGAAGCTGATCGTGACGATCTTGCTCGAGACCTCCGTAATAATCCCTTTTCCGAATGACGTATGCTTGACCGGCTGTCCAAGTAACTGTGTTTGCATATTTTCCTCCTTGTATGATCCAACAAGAAAAGCCCGTTTCTCCTGCGCGCTGAGCGGGCAGGAGAAACAAGCCCATCTTTCGTCAATACGGTTTCATCGCCTGCAGGAGGCTATGTCTCCTGCTCAGTTGGCTCTACCATCTGCCCGGCAGGGTGCTTTTTATCACTGATCCGCAGAACAATCTCTTCCGTATCGATCTGCAGGTCGATTTTTTCACTTTTCAGTTCCGGAATATCGCCAACGGTCACGATGCTGCCAGCGCCCATGCCGTCTACGTCGATCGTGATCGTATCGATCATATCCTGCGGTAAGGAAGCATACGGAATTTCCAGCAGCATCTTTTCCAGCAGATCTGTAATCTTTTCCGTGTTTTTCAGGATGATATGGATCACGCTGTTTACCTTTTGGTCTTCCTTCAAAGCCTGAAAGCTGATATGAAGAATTTCATTGCTCAGCGTGTTCACGGTCTTTTCCTTGATTTGCACCGGAATCAGCTGGCCGTCCAGGTCGAGTTTCAGTTTGCTGCCTTCCCGCTTGCAGCGCAGCAGTTTGCGGAGTGCCGCCTCATCTATCTGAAGAGGAATCGAATCCGGCAGCGGACCTCCAAAAACACTTCCGGGAACAATGCCGGAGCGCCTTGCCCGTTTGGCCTTGACGGCGAAATCTCTTCTGTTCACTGTAATCACATTCATTACGTTTTTCCTCCTTACAAACATTTTTTATGCAAACCTGCAATGTGCAGTTATTGCCGTCACGGATTATAAAAAAAAGAGCTTTCCACACCGCACCATTCAGCGCAATGTTAAAAGCCCTTCTTATAAAAAGACGGTTCTTTGTTTGATCTATATATAGTATAACACAAAGAATTAAAAAAAGCAAATCGCAGGGTTTTAGCCGGAAAGTGATACGGCAAACCGCCCAATGCCCGCGAGGTAAACCGCATGGAAAATTTTTGCTCGCCCCGCCGCTTCCCATCTCGCTGTACCCGATCCGTCAGACCGCCTGCGGCACGAACAGCATCGATAAAACGCCCCCTGACGCAGGTTTGTTTTTCTGCGTCAGGGGGCTGCTTTTCAAATGAAGGTTGTATTTATGCCCGTTCCCGCCGCGCACGGTTTTTCAGCGCCGCCGCGATAAACGCACGGAAAAGCGGATGCGCGCGGTTCGGCCGGCTTTTAAACTCCGGATGGTACTGCACGCCGACATAAAAGTCCTTCTGCGGCAGCTCCACCGTTTCTACCAGCCGCCCGTCCGGCGATGTTCCGCTGATCTTCAAGCCGGCAGCCTCGAGCCTGGCGCGGAAATCATTGTTGAACTCATACCTGTGCCGGTGGCGCTCGTGGATCAGGTCCGCCCCATATGCGCGGTGCAGGAGCGTTCCGTCTTCTACCACGCACGGATAAGCGCCAAGACGCATCGTTCCGCCCTTTGGCAGGTTCCCATGCTGGTCGGGCATCAGATCGATGACGCAGTCCGGGTTTTCAGGCGTGAATTCGCGCGAATGCGCACCGGGAATGCCCGCTGCATTTCTTGCAAATTCGATCACGGCGATCTGCATGCCCAGGCAGATGCCGAAATACGGGGTATCGCTTTGCCTGGCATAGCGCGCGGAAGCGATCATACCTTCAATGCCGCGGTCGCCAAACCCACCCGGCACAATGATCCCGTCCGCATCATTGAGGATTTTCGCGGCGTTCTCACCGTCCAGCTGCTCGCTGTCGATCCACTCGATGCGCACGTTCGCGCCGTTTTCATATCCTGCGTGCGCGAGCGCTTCCGCGACGGAGAGATAGGCGTCGTGCAGCTTGACATACTTGCCGACAAGCGCGATCGTCACGGGCTTTATGCTCTGCTCCACGCGCTCCAGCATCGCCTCCCACTCGCTCAGGTCGCACGGGGCACAGTCCAGATGCAGCTTCCTGCAGGCAATCTCCGCCAGATGGTTGCGCTCCAGCATCATCGGCGCCTGATACAGTACCGGAAGCGTCAAATTCTCAACGACGCACTCCGGCTGTACATTGCAGAAAAGCGCGATCTTCCTGCGCACATCCTCGCCCAGCGGCTCGTCTACGCGCGGAATAATAATGTCGGGCATGATGCCGAACGACTGCAGCTCCTTGACCGAGTGCTGCGTGGGCTTTGACTTGAATTCGCCCGAGCTTTTGATATACGGCACGAGCGTCACGTGGATAAACAGGCAGTTTTCCCGCCCGACCTCGAGCGACACCTGGCGGATCGCCTCGATAAACGGCTGGCTTTCAATATCGCCGATGGTACCGCCGATCTCGGTGAGCACCACGTCCGCATCCGTCTTTTTGCCGACGGAATAGATAAAGCTTTTGATCTCGTTGGTGATGTGCGGGATCACCTGCACCGTCTCGCCGAGATAGGCGCCCTGGCGCTCTTTCGTCAGTACGTTCCAATACACCTTGCCCGTGGTGAGGTTGGAATATTTGTTCAGATCCTCGTCGATAAAACGCTCGTAATGGCCGAGATCGAGGTCCGTCTCCGCGCCGTCCTCCGTGACAAACACCTCACCGTGCTGATACGGGCTCATTGTTCCGGGGTCGACGTTGATATACGGGTCGAGCTTCTGCGCCGCGATACGCAGCCCCCTGGCCTTCAAAAGCCTGCCGAGCGACGCCGCCGTAATGCCTTTTCCAAGGCCGGAAACAACGCCTCCCGTCACAAAAATGTATTTTGACATGATATCCCTTCCCTCATCTCTCACAAAGCCGCTCAGTATTCGTATGACTTCAGGATCCCCTCTGCGATCTCACGCTTTGTTGTCCGCATGTCCATGGCCTGTTTTTCAATAAAGTGATGCGCCTGCTCTTCGGTCATGGACAGATACTGGATCAGCGCGCATTTTGCGCGGTCGACCAGGCGGATCTCCTCAATTTTGCTCTGTAGCTTTACATTCTCCTGCCTGAGGCCGGCCATGCGCTTGCACGCCGCCCCGACAAGCTTCAGCGTCTGGAAAAAGAGCTGGCGGCTCAGCGGCTTGGCCAGTACAAACACGCCGAAATCCTCCACTTTGGCGGATACTTCGTCGGCAAGCTCACTTTTAACGAGCAGGATTACGCCCGAAGCAGACTCCTGCGTGAGCTTCAGCGCCAGTTCATGACCAAACTCATCTTTGAGCGGGCAGTTGACGAGGACAAGGTCAAAGCCATATTCACTGAGCTTTCTGCGCGCCTCGGCGCCGCTCTCGGCAGAGGCGATGTCGGAAAATCCGTACATGCGCAAAAGCTCGCCGAAGCGCTCCTTCCCCTTTTCGCCGCTTGATACGATTAACACACTGACCAGAAAGCTCACCGCCTTCCTGTTTGAATTTCCGAAACGGCCTCAAAGCACCCGCCTGTGACGCGGCTCAGACGGTCGGGAAATATGTTTCCTGCTCGTACGCGGTCTTATCC
>CAKTWY010000196.1 GCA_934630445.1 uncultured Eubacteriales bacterium | reverse complement strand
GGTGCGTCTCCGACCTGCTGCGCAGCGAATACGTTTTTCTTGGCATCGCTGCCATCTCCCTGTTCTACCTGCTGCGAGGCAGCCGATGGAAAATCGCGGGGATTGCGCCGCTGCTGGTGGCGTCTCCCTGGGTCCTGCTGGCTGTGCCTGCGCTGCTGCTCTATAACGGCGCCCGGGGCAGAGGCTCAAAATATTTCTTTTATATTTTTTATCCAGCGCATTTCCTGCTTCTTGCAGGATGGGCATACCTGCTGGCAAACCGATAACAGCTGCGCTTGTGAATGCCAGCAGCAAGCCGTCTGTTCCTGTCATCTTTGCTTGCAAAAGCGCATAAAACCCTGATTTGAAAATTCGGTTGCCGCGCGCCGGCGAGCGCGGCCGCCGCTGTGCGGCGTGTGGAGTCTTTCTATGAACGGTACCAAGCTCTGGGTCTTATCCATCGTGTTGATCGTGGCGACCGCCGCCACCATTAAATTTTCATCCATCCTGCCGCTGTTCGCCATCTCGGCGATCATCGCATATCTCCTCCGTCCGCTTGCCGAATGGCTGATACGGAAATTCCGACTGAAGCGCGGTCTCGCCGTGGCCGTCATCTTCCTCCTCTTTATCGCGTTTGTAAGCGTCGTTGTCGTTGCGCTCGTTCCCGTTGTCACGAGTCAGATCACCTCTCTTGCAAACGACGCCGAGTCGATCACCGCCGGCATCCAGACCTTTGCCGACCAGGCACTCGCCCTTCTGAAAGACTGGAATCTCCCGCCCGTCGCAATCGAATATGTCAACGAGCTTGTCGATTCGATCGACGATATCCTCCTGACCTTCATCGTCGGAGTCGTCAAAACGCTTCTCTCCTATTCGATGAAAATTCTCGACGTTGTGATCTTCCTCGTGCTTCTGTTTTATTTCATGCTCGACGGGCGGCGCATCATCCTCTTCATCGAAAACGCCCTTCCCGACGCCCCGCGCCGGCGGCTGCAGCATTTTCTCCACGAATGCAACGACATCGTCTGGCGCTATCTCAAATCGCACATCCTCATCTCCGGCTGTGTGGGCATCGTGACATACATCGGTTTTCTTCTCATGGGCAGCCCCTACGCCGTTTTCTTCGGCATCATGACGTTCGTGCTCGATTTCATTCCGTATTTCGGCTCGATCATCGCCGGCGTTGTGGAAGGTGTGATCACGCGGGTCACCGGCGGGGTTCCCATGGCGATCTTCGCAATCTGCTTCGTGCTCGCCATGCAGCAGATCGAGGGCAACATCATCATCCCCAAAGTGCAGGGCGACACGGTCGGCCTGCATCCGATCGCAGTTCTCTTTGCAATTCTTGCCTGCAACCTTCTCTGGGGGCCGCTCGGGATGCTCATCGCCGTGCCGGTGGCAGGGTTCGTGCGCATTATCATCAAAGAACTCTACTGCTACTTTTTCGACATCCCCACCGTACCCGCTGTGCCGGAAGCAGACGCTCCCCCCGACCCGCCTGCCGGTGCATGACGCCTGCCCTTTTCTTTCAAAAATCCTTCTGGCTTTTTTGAAATTCTATGGTATACTGAAAGAAAGCAAACGTTTACACTTTTAATGTGGAGGTAACGGCAATGGCAAGAAGACAGTACGACACACTCACCATCGGACACATTTCTCTCGATTACAACATCGACTATCTCGACCAGCAGATCATCGAGGTCGGCGGCGCCGTCATCTATTCCTCAGCTTCTGCATACGCGGGCGGCTACCGCGTCGGTGTCGTCACAAAAACCGCGCCCGAAGACCGCGACCGCCTGAAGGAATTTGTCATCCCCGAAGAGGATATCTTTTTTATCCCGTCGAAAAAGTCCACGTCCATCCGCAACAAATACCACACCGCCGATAAGGAGCGGCGCACCTGCACCTGCATCAGCCAGGCGGATCCCTTCACCATTGACGATATCCCGGACGTTGATTCCTCTATCTATCACCTGGCCGGCCTGATATACGGTGATTTTGACGGCGCGCTGATCCGCGCGCTGTCCGAGCGCGGCCGCGTCGCAGTCGATGTGCAGGCGCTTCTTCGCCATGCAGACCCCCAGACAGGCAGCATGTTCTTCGAGGACTGGAAGGAGAAAAAAGAGATCCTCCCCTACATTTACTATCTCAAAACCGACGCCGCTGAAGCGGAGATCCTCACCGGCACCTCCGACCGCGCCGAGGCTGCCAGGATGCTCTACAGCTGGGGCGCGCGCGAAGTCGTCATCACGCACAATACCGAAGTGCTCGCATACGCGGGCGGGGATATCTACACCTGCCCGATCAAGGCGCGCAACCTCTCCGGCCGCAGCGGGCGCGGAGACACCACGTTTGCCGCCTATATCACCGAGCGCAGCCGGGCCGATATTCCCGAGGCGCTCTTATGGGCTACCGCGACCGTATCGAACAAAATGGAGGCGCCCGGCCCTTACCGGGGCAAACGCGCTGATATCGAGGCGTATATCGCCGAATTTTATCAGGGCGGAAAGTAAATACCAAATCAAACCCTGGATTGTTAAAATGGAATTTAAAGGCGATGCATGTGTGCATATCGAGTATATCGACCCGTCTTTGATCAAAGCTGAATCCTTCGCGTTCTGATACCAATATACAAAAAAGCGGCGTGCAGTTGACAACTGTACGCCGCTTTTTTGTACGGAGCTTTTTCCAATTTCTGACGCCGTTAAATGGAACACCGCCCCTTATCCCAACGCCTCCAAGTTTCCCGGGTTTCCCGTTTCGCCCGTCTTTACAGGGAAAGTGTTTCGTGCTAAGATAGTTGCAGTTGCAACTATCTGTGTCAAGGGGGAATTATATGTCTCAGATTGTCCGGGATATTACAGAAATCGCCCGCTACGGCGCCCTGTATCGCGGTGAAAAGCTTGCTCCTGTAGAGCTGAAAGCGCGCCACGCCAGTTATCTGACTGAGATCTGCGCATGCCCGGGTATTTCGCAGGACCAGCTCGCCACGCGCATCTGCATGAATAAAAGCAGCGTAGCACGCCAGGTTGCCGTATTGGAAGAGGCAGGCTTCCTGCTTCGCTCTCCTTCCGAAACGGACAAACGGATGATGCAGCTCTATCCTACAGAAAAAACGCTGTCGTTGCTTCCGCAGATCCTGCTGACCCTCCGCGTCTGGGAGCAGCACATCACCGCCGGGCTTACCGATGACGAGGTTCAAACGCTTGCTTCTCTTCTGGCCAAGGTGAAAGTGAAAGCGGCTGACTGGATGGGGGCGGAATGACTTGAAAAAACTGGCTCCCTATATTCTTCCTTACGGCGGCTATATCTTCCTCACTGTGCTGATCAAATTCCTGGGCGCCGCTATGGAGCTTCTGATCCCATATTTTATGGAAATCATGCTGGACGAAAAGGTACCTTTGCGGCAGTTGAACGCGATCTATGCCTACGGCGGCCTCATGCTTTTCTGCGCCGCCCTGTGTCTTGGGTTCAACATCCTCGCCAACCGGATGTCCGCCGTCAGTTCCGGAAAAATCACACAGGCCATCCGCCACGACCTGTTCCAAAAACTGGAGGCCCTTTCCGCCCGGCAAATGGACGAACTGACCATACCGTCCGCCGTTTCGCGCCTTACGAGCGACACATATAATATCAATCAGCTGCTGGCCCGTGTGCAGCGCCTTGGCATACGCGCCCCGATCCTTCTGATCGGCGGCGTATGGATGACCCTGATCATGGACGCTCCTTTGGCGCTGGTGCTTGTCGCGCTTCTCCCCATCATCGCCCTGGTCGTCTATTTTGTCACAAAAGCCAGTATTCCCCTGTACACGAAGGAACAGGGCATCCTGGACAGCGTAGTGCGCGTAATGCAGGAAAATATCACCGGTATCCGTGTCATCAAGGCTCTGAGCAAGACGGAATATGAGAAAAAACGATTCAACAGAGTGAATAACGATCTCAGCGCCACAGATCAAAAGGCCGGCCTCATCACAGCCATCACCAACCCGTCGTCTTCTCTTGTGCTGAATCTTGGCCTGACCCTGGTCGTTGTCATCGGTGCTTTCCGCGTCAACAGCGGCGCGATGAAAAGCGGCGTCATCCTTGCATTTTTGCAGTACTTTACCATGATCCTCAACGCCATGCTGGGCATTACGCGGATTTTTGTCATGTGGTCCAAGGGCGAAGCCAGCGCGCGCCGCGTCGCCGGCGTTCTTGCCACGCCCGACGACCTGCACATCCTCCCCAGCCCGAAGGCGGAGAAGCGTGCCGCACATATCGAGTTCCGGAATGTGACGTTCTCCTACACCGGGGTCGGCCGGAATCTGGAGCGTCTCAGTTTCCGCCTGGAGCACGGTCAGACGTTAGGCATCCTTGGCAGCACCGGCTCCGGCAAATCCACCATCCTGAATCTGCTGCTTCGTTTATATGACGCGGATTCCGGTCAGATTCTCATCGACGGGCAGGATATCCGG
>CAKTWY010000195.1 GCA_934630445.1 uncultured Eubacteriales bacterium | reverse complement strand
GATATGCGCGTGGTAGAATAACCGCCCTGCGGTTATTCTACCACAGCACGCACGCTTTTTCCAGCCGGACGGCAGCGGCAAACGCTTGTCACAGCGTATAAAATATGTTTTAATGGAAAAAGAAGAAACGTGCGGCGGTCCGCCGCAGGAGGAAAGGGAGAAGACTATGAAAGTCGTCGCATTCAACGGCAGCCCGCGAAAGGGCGGCAATACCCATCAATGTATCGAGCTTGTGCTGGAAGAGCTCAGGCGCGAAGGGATCGAAACAGAAAATATCCAGATCGGCGCGCATCCGGTGCGCGGATGCGTCGCGTGCTATCAGTGCCTTTCGCGCGGCGATAACCGCTGCGCGCAGAAGGACGACACTGTCAACGAATGGATCGGCAAAATGGTCGAAGCCGACGGGATCCTGCTTGCCTCACCTGTCTATTACGGCGGAATTGCCGGAACGATGAAGTGCTTCCTCGACCGGGCGTTTTTATCCGCCGGCACGCAGATGCGTCTGAAGGTGGGCGCGTCGCTCGTCACGCTGCGCCGTTCGGGCGCGCTGGAGACATACAACCAGCTCAACCAGTACTTGAACAGCATGGAGATGGTCATCCCAACGTCAAATTACTGGGGCGCGGCGCACGGCCTTGACATCGGGGAAGTGATGCGCGACCCGGAGGGAATTGAGATCATGCGCAAGCTCGGACGCAATATGGCCTGGCTTTTGAAGGTGATGGAGGCGGGCAAGGATGTCGCCAAGCCCGCCGGCGGCCCGAAAACGATGACGAATTTCATTCGCTGATGATCACGCGCGAATGCAATCGAGGTTTTTTATCCGCATGCGCGGCGGCTGCCTGCCGGAGCGAGACGTGCGGATAAAAACAGAGCAATAAAAAACTGCTGCAAAAAACGCGGCCGCGGCCGGTGTCTTTTGCAGCAGTTTTTCATTTTTCGGATATTCCGCTCTGGGTGCTCTTTTCTATAGGGAATGCCGGGCATTCCGATCTATCACATAAACGCGGCTGTGCCGCAGTCTGAAAATCTCAAGAATATGAAAAAAGCCGCCAGAGGCGGTTATTCAGCACGTCGGGATATTTATCTTTCACTCGTCTCGGCAGGTTCGCCATCGAAGATGAAATCGTCAATATCCGGCAGATCGGCGGAATATCCGTAGTTTCTGATCTGTAACATATTTAATCCTCCTTTCCTGTAACTTGATACCTATTATACATCAGTTTTCCCTGTTTGTAAAGGGCATATCCTCATAAAATATGTTAATAATGTGTAAGAAAATTGTTATGTATACCTATAAATTGTAAAAAACAGATAAAGCAGCGCGGCTGACGTCGGATTTTATGGAAAAAAGATAACGTTATGCCCGCCGATATCTTGACATGCTGAAATTTCGATACTACAATATGTAGTGTGTAATTTTATAAAATACAAGATATTGTGTTTTTAAAAGGAAGGGTGCGAATCGGAATGGAGATTAACCAAAACGGGCAGATTGTCCTTGAAAAGCGCTATTTGATCCGCGACGGCGACGGAAAGGCCGCCGAAACAGTGGACGAGCTGTTTCACCGCGTAGCGCATGCCATTGCGGCGATGGATACGCAGCACGGCGGCGACGCGGCGCATACGGAGCAGGCGTTTTACGATATGATGACGTCGCTGGACTTTTTGCCCAACTCACCGACGCTGATGAACGCCGGGCGTCCTCTGGGGCAGCTTTCGGCGTGCTTTGTCCTCCCGGTTGAGGATTCGATGGAGGCGATTTTTGAGGCCATCAAACAGGCGGCGCTCATTCATAAAAGCGGCGGCGGAACGGGCTTCTCGTTTTCGCGGCTACGCGCAAAGGGTAGCACGGTCAATTCGACCGGCGGCGTGGCGTCCGGGCCGATCAGCTTTATGAAGGTGTTTAACGCCGCGACGGAGGCCATCAAACAGGGAGGAACGCGCCGCGGCGCGAATATGGGCATTCTCCAGGTGGATCATCCTGACATCCTGGAGTTTATCGACTGCAAAAAGCAGGGCGGGGAGATCACCAATTTCAACATTTCTGTCGCCATTACGGAAGATTTCATGCAGGCGGTCGAGGCAAATGCGGACTACGACCTCAAGGATCCGAAGTCGGGGGAGGTCGTCGCGTCGCTTTCCGCGCGCGAGGTGTTTGACAAGATCGTCTACGCCGCCTGGTCCAACGGGGAACCTGGCATCATCTTCATCGACCGCCTGAACCGCGACAACGTCGTGCCCGCGCAGGGGAAGATCGAGTCGACAAACCCCTGCGGCGAGCAGCCGCTTCTGCCATACGAATCGTGCAACCTTGGCTCGATCAACCTCACACATATGCTCAAGGCAACTGCGCAGGGGATGGAGGTCGATTATGAAAAGCTTGGCTGCACGGTCGACACGGCGGTCCATTTCCTCGACAACGTGATCGATGCGAATAAATATCCAATCGACGAGATTGATTTTACCACGAAGCAGACGCGTAAGATCGGCCTGGGCGTCATGGGCTGGGCGGATATGCTCCTGATGCTCGGCATCCCCTATAATTCGGATGAGGCCGTGCAGCTGGCCGGCAGCGTTATGGGCTTCATCAACGAACGCGGCCACAGGAAGAGCGAGGAGCTGGCGAAAGCGCGCGGTGCGTTCCCTCTGTACGCCGAAAGCATTTACAAGGACGGCGCCGCGGTCAGAAACGGCACAGTGACGACCATCGCGCCGACGGGTACGCTGTCGATTATCGCAGGCGTGTCAAGCGGCGTCGAGCCGGTGTTTGCGTATGTATATATCCGCAACGTCATGGACGGCACGCAGATGATCGAGGTCAACCCCATCCTCCGCCGCACGCTTGAGGCGCGCGGGCTTTATACCGACGAGCTGATGCATCGGATTTCATCCGAGGGCACGCTGGCGCATATCGAGGAGCTTCCGGAAGATATCCGCCGCGTGTTCGTCTCCGCGCACGATGTTTCGCCCGAGTGGCACATCAAAATGCAGGCCGCCTTCCAGCGCCATACGGATAATGCCGTGTCGAAAACGGTGAACTTTTCGTCGGACGCGAGTGTCGAGGATGTACGGCGTGTGTATGTGCTGGCCTATCAGCTCGGCTGCAAGGGCGTGACGATTTACCGCGACGGCAGCCGCGACAGTCAGGTTTTGAATATCGGCAAGGTAAACGACGGCAAACAAGCGCCTGTCGGGAGCGGCTGCGAACGCTGCGACGATATCCAGAACATTGCGCGTGCGAATTCTCTCCTGCCGCGCCCGCGTCCGGAGATTACCACAGGCATGACCGAGAAGGTGAAGATCGGCTGCGGGAACCTCTACATCACCGTCAATTATGACGAACAGGGCATCTGCGAGGTGTTCACCAACACCGGCCGCCACGGCGGCTGTCCCTCCCAGTCGGAGGCGACGAGCAGGCTGATCTCCATCGCCCTGCGTGCGGGCGTCGATATGGACACCATCATCGAGCAGCTCAAAGGCATCCGCTGCCCTTCAACGATCCGTCAGCCGGGGATGAAGGTCACCTCCTGCCCGGACGCGATCGCCCGCATTATTCAGAAGGTGAAAAATTACCGCCTGAATGGCGACGCGTCGGCATTGGTGCCGGAATCCGCGCGGCAGAGCGCGCCCGTGTCCGCGCATGAGGACGCAAACGCCGCAAAGATCCGTTTTTGCCCCGAGTGCGGGGCAAAGGTTGAGCATGAGGGCGGCTGCGTCGTCTGCCGGCAGTGCGGGTACTCAAAGTGCGGATGAGCAGGACGCTGTATCTGTCCGATCTGGACGGCACGCTTTTGAACGAACAGGCCGAGCTTTCGGAAACGAGCGCCGCGCTCCTGAATGAGGCGGCGGCGCTTGGCGCGCATATCGCGATTGCCACCGCGCGCACGGCGGCAACTGCCGTGCGGCTGATGCAGGGCGTTCGCCTGGCGGCGCCGTCGATCCTGATGAATGGCGTTGTGATCCAGGATCTGGAACGGGGCCGCATCGTGAACCTCGAGCCGCTCGGAGCGGTGGGCGCGCGCCGGCTCCTGGCACTTTTGCGGGGAACAGGCACGCAGGGCCTTCTTTACACGATGGAGGCGGACGGGCTCAACACCTATTATGAAGAGCCGCTGCGCGCGCCGCTTCGCGCCTTTTGCGAGGAGCGCAGGAGGAAATATCGAAAGCGTTTTACCGAGGTGTCCGCACTTGAGGACGCGCCGTTGGGGGAGGCGATCTACGCTACGCTCCTGGGCAGCAAAGAAGAGCTCGCGCCTGCAACGCAGGCCCTTGAGCAGGACCGGGCGTTTACCGTGGCGCACTACCGCGATATTTACGCCGCAGATTTGTGGTATACGGAGGTTTTCAGCGCCAGGGCGTCGAAATACCATGCGGCCCGGTTTTTGCGCGCGTACGGCGGGTATGGGCGCGTCGTCGGCTTCGGCGACAATTTAAACGACTTACCGCTTCTCGAGGCGTGCGATACATTCTATGCAGTGGGAAACGCGCATGACACGG
>CAKTWY010000194.1 GCA_934630445.1 uncultured Eubacteriales bacterium | reverse complement strand
ATACGGGGGCAGGCTGCCGCCGATTGCGGCGGCTCAAAGTATGCGACCGGGAAATGTATTCCCAGTCGCATGGAGATTCAGTGCCTGCGGATATGGGGAGTGGGCTCTGGCCTGCAGCATGACTTTTATCGGGAACAAAGACTGCGGCGAAGCAGCGGGAGGAAGAAACATGGCCGAACGGCTTGACAAAGTGATATCCAATACGACGCTTCAGTCGCGCACCATGTGCAAGGCACTGATCCGGAGCGGCGCGGTGAGCGTCAACGGCGTGCCGGTAAAAACACCGGAATTTCATGTCGACACCGGAAAAGACACGATTGCGGTAAACGGCGAGCCGCTTTCTCCCCGGCGTTTTTTTTACATCATGATGAACAAGCCCCGGGGCTATCTGTCCGCTACGGAGGACCGGTATGAGCGCACAGTTCTCGACCTTCTGCCCGAGGAATATGGCAAATGCGGCTTGTCTCCCGCAGGGAGACTTGACCGCGATACGGAGGGCTTTCTCCTTCTGACCAACGACGGGGAGACGGCGCACCGCCTCATGTCGCCGAAGCATCATGCCGAAAAGACATATTTTGTACGCGTGGCGGGCATGCTGACGGATGAACATGTGCGCGCTATCGCGCAGGGGCTGCGCATCGACGGATACACATGCCTTCCGGCGGAACTCAAAATTGTGCAAAAGGGAGAAAACAGCAAAGCTTTTTTGACAATTCGGGAAGGAAAATTCCATCAAATCAAGCGAATGATGCATTTCTGCGGCTGCGAAGTCACATATTTGTGCAGGATGTCTATCGCTGGCGTACAGCTCGACCCTGCGCTCGCCCCCGGCGCGTGGCGTTTCCTGACAGACGCGGAAGAACGGGCCGTGCGCGATGCGGGTAAGAGGTAGGAAAGTTTATTGATAATGAACAAACGTTTCGTCCGATTCGCGGCAGAACTGATAATAAGCGGCGAAATGGAACAAAAACGGTGGTCAGCTTTCACAAACGGTATTTTGAAGTTTTGGTGAAAACCCGCCTTTCTTTTTTGCCCGGCGTTTGTTATAGTAAGGTTACCGAAAAATACAGGAGGTCATTTACATGGCTAGCTTAAAACTCAAAGGCATCTATAAAAAGTATGCAGGCAACGTCGTAGCAGTTTCTGATTTCAATCTTGATATTGAGGATAAAGAGTTTATCATCCTTGTCGGTCCTTCCGGCTGCGGTAAATCCACGACGCTGCGTATGATCGCAGGCCTCGAGGAGATTTCCGAAGGCGAACTTTACATCGACGACAAGCTCGTCAACGATGTCGCACCGAAGGATCGCGATATCGCGATGGTGTTCCAGAACTATGCGCTGTATCCGCACATGACCGTGTTTGAGAACATGGCGTTCGGCCTGAAGCTGCGCAAAACGCCGAAGGATGAGATCAAGCGCCGCGTTGAAGAGGCTGCGAAGATCCTCGACATTGCCCACCTTCTCGACCGTAAGCCGAAGGCTCTCTCCGGCGGTCAGCGCCAGCGTGTTGCGCTCGGCCGTGCGATCGTCCGTGACCCGAAGGTCTTCCTCCTCGACGAGCCTCTCTCGAACCTCGATGCGAAGCTCCGTGCCCAGATGAGGACGGAGATCACGAAGATCCATCAGCGCCTGCAGACGACCTTCATCTATGTTACCCACGACCAGATCGAGGCTATGACGATGGGTACCCGCATCGTCGTTATGAAGGACGGCTTCATCCAGCAGGTTGCGGCGCCGCAGGTTCTGTATGAAAATCCTGTCAATCTGTTCGTTGCGACCTTTATCGGTTCTCCGCAGATGAACACCATCACCGCGACCGTGCTCGACGAGGGCGGCGACACGTATCTGAAGTTCGGCGAAGCGAAGATCAAGCTCCCCGCGAACAAGGGCAGAAGGCCGGAAGTGCTTGCCTATGCCGGCAAAGAAGTTATCATGGGCGTTCGTCCTGAGTGCCTGCATGACGAAGAAGTCTTCCTTGCGCAGTATCCGGAAGCGATCGTCAGCGCGAACGTGGACGTTGTGGAGGCAATGGGTTCCGAGACGTACCTCTATCTCGTTTGCGAGGGCTCGAACATGACCGCGAAGGTTTCCCCGCGCACCACTGCGGCTACGGGCGATACGATCAAGATCGCGGTCGACACGTCGAAGATTCATCTCTTCGACAAGGAGACTGAGAAGGCCATCTAACCGGAAAATTGATCAGCAATTGTATGTTTCAAGGCGCGCAGCTTATGCTGCGCGCCTTGTTTTGTGTTTGAGCAGAAATAATTGTATATGGAGACGCCCGTGCGCTTTGATAACATAGTTTTTGCGTGCCATTTCCCTGACCATTTCCCGCCAAAATCACTGTTTTGCACACGATATACTGAAAGAGTGATCATCACAGTTGGGCGGAGGCATAAAATGGACAAGTTTTTACGAGAAAAAGTCTTTCGCTTGCGCGAAATGGCTGCGGGCCTTTTGAAGAATGCGGCAGTTTTGCGCGGCATCGGCCTTACGGGGCGTTTTTTCCTTTCGTTTGTATTGGCCCAGGGCGTTATTTTTCGAGAGTATGCGCCGTTTGGTCTGGGCGCAGCGGCGATCCGAGGGCGGCGTGCGGAGGTTGCAGCTTCTGCTGCGGGCGCATTTTTGGGCTATTTTTTTGTTTGGGGCAGGGCGGACGGATTAAAGTACGCGGCGGCAACGGTGCTCATTCTGGCGGCCGGGCTGCTGTTCCAAAATACAGAGCTTTACCGCAATCGCTTTTTTATGCCTGCGGCAGCGATGGTGTCGACCGCTTGCGTGGGATTTGTCTTTGTCGCGGAGCGGGGCTTTGCAGGCGCTGATCTCGCACTGTACATATGCGAAGTGATCCTTGTCGGGGGCACGGCTTACTTCTATGAGCTGGCATTCCTAGGGTGCCTGCACCGCGGCGCGCGGGAAGAAGGCGTCGGCGTGGAGACGCTCGCCGGCCTTCTCGCCCTGGGCGTTACCGGTCTTGTCACGATCGCTCCGTTTCATCTTTTCGGCGTGATATCGCTTGCGCGCGTCGCTGCGTCGCTTATGGTGATGTTTGCCGCCTTCACGGCGGGCAGCGGCACAGGCGCGGCGGCGGGCGTGGTCTCCGGCGCTGCGATGGATGGGGCATATGGAGGTATCTCGCCGTATTTTTCAGCCACTTATGCGTTCGCCGGGCTGTTTGCGGGCCTGTTTTCCGGTCAGAGCCGCACAATTTTCTGCCTGACGTATACGATCGCCAATGCAGCGGTTTCCCTGCTCGGGATCGGCGACGGCAGATATCTTCCGGGACTGTATGAAGGGTTTATCGCTGCGGCACTTTTTGCGATCCTTCCGCAGGGGCTGCTGAGCGCAGCGAAGAGCGACGCACGCCGGCGCGAGGCTTCCGGCTCCGATTATGCAAGAACCGCCGTGCGCAGTATCAGAAAGCAGCTTGATGGGGCGGTACTCTCGGTGCAGACGCTCTGCTTCACGCTCTCGCAGGCCATCGAGAGCATGAGGATCAAAAATGATGAGGAAGTGGCGCAGGTCTTTGACCGCGCCGCGGGCAAGGTGTGCCTCAAGTGCGCTGTACGCGGCGCATGCTGGGAGCGCGATTACATATCGACGTACAACTGCCTGAACGACGCCGCACCGATGATTTTGAAGCGCGGACATGCCGTGCGCGCAGACTTCCCAAAGCAGTTTGTCTCACGCTGCCTTTATTTTGAATCGTTTCTGGAGTCGGTCAATCAGGCTGCAGCGGCGCTGATGCTGAAGCGGCGCTATCGCAAGCGCGTGGAAGAGAGCAACCACCTGCTGGCCAAGGAACTGAACGGAATCTACCATATGCTGCGCGCCATCGCCGGAACGAAGGATGCGGATTTTGACCGCGGTCTGGAGATAAAGCTCGCACGCGTGCTCACCCGCTATGATGAACAGGCGCGCGCGCTCGTCTATTATGACGCCGCTGGTCATCTGCGTGTGGAGCTGTGCGGTGCACATGTGGGTGAATTATTGGAAAATGAGGAGCTGCTGCGCGAGCTTTCCCGCACGGCGGGGCGCACGCTTTGTCCAGATCCTGATATCCATGGAGAGAACCGCGCGGAGCTCAAAGAGCAGGAAAATTACGTTGCGAGCGTTGGCGTGGCCGCGCGCAAGAAGGATGGCGAGCCTGCGAGCGGCGACTGGGGCACATTTTTGAAGACAGAAACAGGGAAGATCTATCTCATCCTGGCCGACGGTATGGGCAGCGGCGAGGAGGCTGCCCAGTCGAGTAAGAGCGCCGTCAAGCTCCTCGAATGCTTCCTGCGCGGCGGTATTCCGCCGCTGGAAGCGATCGGTACAATCATTCCTGCCATGGCCGCGCGCGGGGAAGAGCGGCCCTTCGTTACAATGGATCTGGTGGGCGTGGACCTCTACAGCGGCGCGTGCGAGGTGGTAAAATACGGCGCGAGCGCGTCGTATGTTCTGAGCAGGCAGCGCGTGCATCGCATCGGTGCGGGCGAACTGCCGCAGGGGCTGGGCCTTACGGATACGCCGCCGGTGCATTCGTCGCTCACCCTCTCGGCGGACGAGTATTT
>CAKTWY010000193.1 GCA_934630445.1 uncultured Eubacteriales bacterium | reverse complement strand
AGCCTGCACGCCGGCGCGTGCAGGCGTTTCAGAAGCATCTCGCCGCCGCGCGCGTCTGCAAGCGCGTCAAACCCCGCTCCGCGCAGAAACGCCGCGAGCGCGCTGTCCGCTCCGGGCGTGCAGACGAGGAGCTGCGCGCCGCTCCCATACGCCATCGCCAGCGCCTGACCGAGCATCTGCCCGCGCACATTCTCTGCCTGCGCCGGCATGCAGCGCACCATCAGCGCACGCAGTGCGCACCGCCCGTTTTCCGTGCGCACCGCCGTAAGGCCGACCGGCGCGCCGGCATAATAGCCGACGCTCAGCTGCACGTCCGCTTCCGGAACAAACGCGGGGAAGGCCGCGCACGCGTCCGCAAGCGCCGCCGCGCCGGAGCGGATCGTCACATCGTAAGGCACGCCGCCCTCCTCGGCACACCACCAGCGCGCGTCGACAGCCTCCGGCGTGCCGCCCGGAAGGTGCGACGCGTCAAAGGCGTATTCAACAGAAAAAGCGCCGTGCGCGCAGGTGAGCTTTGTCACCGCCGTGTTCGCAACGACCGCCAGGCGGCCGAGCGTCTCATGCCTCAGCCCCAGGAGGGGATATAAAAAGCAGCGCATCGCCGCCCCGTGCGAAAACGCGGCGATCGTCTGCCCCTCATGCGCCGCCGCAAGGCGCGCGAGCGCCGCATGCATGCGCGCGCCGACTTCGTCGAACGTCTCCCCGCCCGCGGGCGCAAAGCGCCACGGCTGCGTCTGCCAGCGCGCATATGTCTCGGGGTAATCGCCGCGCACATTGCCCCAGGGCAGATCCTCCCACTCGCCGGAGTCGATCTCGCGCAGCCCCGGCTCAAGTATCACGGGAAGGCCCTTTTCCCGGGCGAGCGGCGCTGCTGTGCGCCTGGCGCGGTAGATGTCGCTTGAATAGATCGCGTCGATTTTTTCCCCGCGCAGGCGCTCGGCCACAAGCTCGCACTGCACTTCTCCGCGCTTTGTCACGTTTGAATTATAGCGTGACTGAAAGCGCCGGTATACGTTGCCGTCCGCCTCGCAGTGGCGGATGAGATAGATCGTCGTCATGCATGTACCCCCTTAAAGTCTGCCATTAAGGCTTATTGTACGGGCATCGGGCGCTTTTGCCATGTGATAATGTGTTGTTAATTTGATGTAATGTTGGATAAGCCCGCCGCTGCGAAGCGTGCGTACGACCCTGCCTGTAAAAGCACGGAGGGGAACATCGGCGGCGGACACGCAAAGGGCACAGGCCGTACGGCCTGTGCCCCCGCTGATTTTTTAATAAGGCGCGCCTTTACCCCTCGATCTCGTTTGCAATGACGAAGAGCATATCTCCCGGTTCGACGCCGCCGTGCACGACCATGTTTGTCATCAGGCCGTTGCACGGGCAGATGTCGCGGTGAATGACATCCCCGTTCCAGTCGATCGTGTAGCCGAGCTCCTGCCCTTTGTGAACCAGATCGCCGCTCTGAATGTTGATAAAGTGCAGCCCGCCGCGCTGCGCGAAGAGAACGTTTCCGCCGGAGTAGACCTTCGGCTCAACGCGCACAGGCTCGCCCTCGAGCATGCCGATGCCGCGCATGACGTTGGTGAGCGCGTCGCAGGCGAAATCGACCTGCTCTTTGCGCAACCTGCCCTCGCCGCCGATCTCAAAGAATACGGACGGGATGCCGCGGTGGTTCGCCTCCGCCACGGCAGAGCCGCGGCCGGGGTAGTTGGGCATCTGGGGGATCGTTCCCTGCGGCACTTCCCAGATCTTTTCCGACATGAACAGCCGCGCCAGCACGCGCGTTTTTTCGTCTACCGGCTCGCCGATGGGAAGGATCTCGATGTTCATATCAAGGTCTTCGAACAGCTCGCCCCCGTGCATGTCCACGTGGTAATCCGCCGGCGCAATAAAGGTGTTGAAGATGCGCTGCGCCGCCTGTTTTGTCGGCGAGATGCCCAGGTGCAGCGAATCGCGGCCGGCATCCTCCCCGATCTCTTCGCCGGTGGGGAAAACGGAGTTCATATTGACGTTGTCGAGCGGGGAGCGGTTAGCATACTTGAACTGCAGCCCCATCACATTTTCGATATGTACGAGGATGAGCGTTCCGCTCACGTCGCGCGGGTCGATCTCGTTCGCCAGGCGGATGGTCGCCGCCTGACCGATCAGCTCGTTGGGATGCACGCCCGCGGTGATCGAAAGCACCGGTCCGTCCTTCGCGCCGTTGATGACGGTCACGGGCACTTCGATACGGTTGACGGTCATCTCCGCCGCGACAAAATTCCATTTTTGCTTTGTGCCCTTGGGGATTTCACGATTGTCGATAAGCATGTTGCAGATCCTTTCTTAAAACGAGACGCTTACGCGCCGAACATGACGCCGATCACGATGCCGACGATATTGCCGATGACATTGCCAAGCGTGCCGACGAGGATGCCGGGCACGACGAGGCTTTCCCATCCCTTGGCGATCGCAAGCGCCGCCGCAGTGGAGGCGCCGCCGACGTTGGCGTTGGAGGCGACCATCGCTTCCTCAATGTTGAACTTCAGCAGCTTTGTGAACACAAGCGTGACAATGATGTTCACAGTGACGATAATAAAGCAGCATACGAAGAAGATCGGCGCGTCGTTGACGAGCAGCCGGAGCGATACAGGCGCGCTCATCGTTGCGAAGAACAGGTAGATGAAGTAGGTGCCAAGCTCCTGCGCGCCGCGGATTTCGGAGATGTACGTGTGGAAGAAGGTAGCTGCAATGACGGCGAAGACCGTGATGATGAGATACTTGCTCCCGAGCAGCGCGTTCAGGAAGCGGAGCAGGAAGTTGGAGGTCGGGATCGCCCCTGCGAAGAAGTCGGCGATCGGGCTCGCGATCGCTACGATTGCCACCGACACGCCGACGGCGAGCGAGATGTCCTTGAGCGAAATTTCCTTGCGCGACCAGTAGGCCGCGGCGTTGGTAGCGCCGGTTTTTTCTCCGCCTGCAGCGTTGGCTGCGGCGATCTTATCCTCCAGCGGATGGAGAAAGCGCTTTTTGAAAAACGCCACGGACGGGATCGTCATCAGCGCGAAGAAGAAGAACATCATGGTGATCGCATCCGCGACGTTTGCTGTGGAAACCATCGTGCCGGAAGCGCCGTAATTTTCCGCCATGGCGACAAAGTTGATGCCGCCGCCGACGTAGGAAGCCGAGATCATCGCCATGAATTTTGCGCCTTCCGGAATGAACCGGCCCGCCACAAAATATGCGATGACGGTGCCCACTACCGTGCCCAGTGCGCTCAGAAGGAAGAGCAGCAGCAGCCTGCCGCTGTTTTTGACGATGTCGCGGATATTCGCCTTGAAAAGCAGCAGCGGAAGCGCCATCGGCACCAGGTACGAACCGACGAAGCCGTATACCGGCGCGTCCTCCGGAATGATGCGCAGGTTTGCGAGGATAAGTGTCGCGAGGAGCACCAGAATGCAGCCTGTGAGCTTTTCCGCCCACTTGTAGCGCTGCTCGAGACAGATCGCGAGCGCTACGATGCCGCACAGCACCGCCATCAAGCCGATGCTGTTTTCAGCAGAGATCAAAGTTGCCATAGCGATAAAACCCTCCTAAAATGATATTGTGGGTGTTTGCTCTGATAAAACGTCCGCGATACGTTCGAGCGCCGCGCAGGCTTCCCCCTCGTTCCCAAGGCAGCCGTGGATGATGCGTATGCCGCCCGCGCCGTGCGGACCGTAGGCCTTGCCGTCGTTGACTGCGACGCCGGCCTTTTGCAGGATCAGCTCCGTCAGATCGCTCGAGTCGCCCAGCGCGGATACGTCGATCCAGGAGAAAAAGGATGATTCCGGCAGATTCATGCGCACGCCCGGCACTTTTGAAAGAATGCGGAAGGCGTCCTTTCGCCTGCGGTCAAAGGCCGCGATGTTTTCCTTCAGGAACGCCGGGCGGCGGAACGCCTCGATCGCAGCCAGCTGCGAGAGCGTGTTCGTCGCGCCCAGCACGTTCACCGCCGCGCCGTAGAGCGCGTCCATGATGTGTTCTTCAGCCGCGAGATACCCCACGCGGAAGCCGCTCAGCCCCATGCCCTTTGAAATGGAAAACACCGTGATCGTGCGCTCCCACATACCCGGCAGCGACGCGGGGGAGACAAATTCCACGCCGTCGAAGACGCTGTCTTCAAACGCCTGGTCGACCACCAGCGCGAGGTCGTTCTCAACGATGAACGCGGCGAGCGCTTCCAGCTCCGCGCGCCGGAAAACCGTCGTCGTGGGGTTGTTGGGGTGCGTGAGCACCACCGCGCGCGTTTTTTCGGTCAGTGCGCGCCGGAACGCTCCGATGTCCAGATGGTAGTTGTTCTCCCGGTCGAGCGGCACCGCGACGGCCCTGCCGCCGAGAAGCTTCACATCGAGAAAGTTGTTCGGGTAGCTCGGATCGGGCACGAGTACCTCGTCGCCCGGGTCGATAAAGGCCGACAGGGCGAAGTAGAGGCCTGAGTCCGAACCGGGCGTTACAATGATATTGCGCCTCGGATCCGCCGCGATGGCGTTGAACGCAAGGAGCTTTTTTGCCATCTCCTCGCGCAGCTCCAGCGAGCCGATCGGCATCGTGTAATGCGATGGAAAGCCGGAGTCGATAGCCC
>CAKTWY010000192.1 GCA_934630445.1 uncultured Eubacteriales bacterium | reverse complement strand
GGCAGATATCGACGAAACACCGCAGGGCCGCAGCATCAGCAGCGGCACCGCATCCTTTATATTCTTGTGATTTGTACCTTAATATGCGACGCCCTGTGCAAGCATCGCGTCCGCGACCTTGATAAAGCCCGCAATGTTCGCGCCCATCAGGAGGTTGCCCTCATAGCCGTAAGCCTTGGAGGCCTCATATGCATTCTTATAAATATTGACCATGATATTGTCCAGACGCGCGTTCACCTCGTCAAAGCTCCAGCCGATCATCGCGCGGTTCTGCGCCATCTCAAGGCCGGAAGTCGCTACGCCGCCGGCGTTGGCAGCCTTTGCCGGACCATAAAGAATGCCGTTATCGAGATAGACCTGGATCGCCTCGAGCGTCGAAGGCATGTTCGCACCCTCTGCCACAAGCTTGCAGCCGTTGGCGACAAGCTGCTTCGCGCTCGCTTCGTCGATCTCATTCTGCGTCGCGCACGGAAGCGCGATATCGCACGGAACCGACCAGATGCCCGAGCAGCCTTCCGTATACTTGGCGCCCGGCACACGCGCGGCATACTCCTTGATACGTCCGCGCTCGACCTCTTTGATCTGACGGACGACCGCGATGTCGATGCCGTTCTCATCATAGATATAGCCGTTGGAATCGCTCATTGCGACAACCTTCGCGCCGTATTCCTGCGCCTTGACGCAGGCGAACGTAGCCACGTTGCCGGAGCCGGAGATAACAACGGTCTTGCCCTTAAAGCTGTCGTTATGCGTCTTCAGCATCTCACGCACAAAATAGCACAGGCCGAAGCCGGTCGCTTCCGGGCGCGCGAGCGATCCGCCGTAGGCAAGGCCCTTGCCGGTCAGAACGCCGTTCCAGGTGTTCGTCATGCGGTGATACTGACCGAAAAGATAACCGATCTCACGCGCGCCGACGCCGATATCGCCTGCAGGCACGTCGGTTTCAGGCCCGATGTGACGGCAAAGCTCCGTCATATAGCTCTGGCAGAAGCGCATGACCTCCGCATCAGACTTGCCCTTCGGGTCAAAGTCGGAGCCGCCCTTACCGCCGCCCATAGGAAGGCTCGTCAGAGAATTTTTAAAGATCTGTTCAAATCCCAGGAACTTTAAAATCGAAAGGTTGACCGACGGGTGCAGGCGCGTGCCGCCCTTGTACGGCCCGATGGCGGAGTTGAACTGAATGCGGTAGCCGCGGTTGACCTGCGTCTTGCCGGCGTCGTCCACCCACGAAACACGGAACTCGATCGTGCGCTCAGGCTCGACCAGGCGCTCGATAATACCGGCTTTCTGATAGTCGGGGCGCTTCATAATGACAGGCTCGAGGCTCCCTAAAACCTCGCGGACCGCCTGCAGAAATTCAGGCTCGTTCGGGTCGCGCGCCACAACTTTGGCGTACACTTCGTTCAAATACTCGCTTTGAAACACTGACACTTTATTTTCCTCCAAACCATATAAAATACAAATATCAAAAAACGACGCTAGCATTGTATCACACAAAATGAAAGTTGTAAACCGAATAATTTCAATTTTGGCAGAAAAAACATGAAAACCAGCTCAAATTTGTTGAAAACAAAAAATAATTGCAGGATGCGATTCATTCCATTGCGCAATGCATCAAAAATTGAAAAAAGATGTCCGGGCATTGTCCGCGGCGTAGACAAAAGCGCCTCCGTCATGCTATAATGTTTTTGTGATTGACCGCTTGCGGCAATCACGTATTTTTTTCTTTTTGCTGAAGGAGGCGCGGTGCGTTATGTTCCAGTCGCTAAAACGGCCGAAAATATTTTATAAGAATTTTGCACGCCTTGCCGCGCCCGTCGTGCTGCAAAACCTCATTACGCTGTCGCTGGCAATGTGCGACACGCTCTTTCTGGGTGCCGTCGGCGAAAATGAGATCGCGGCGGTCACGCTTGCAAATTCGCCCTTCTTTGTGATCATGCTCATGGTCTTCGGCTTTCAGAGCGGATCGAGCGTGCTGATCAGCCAGTACTGGGGCAAGCGCGACACCAAGACCATCAGCCGCGTCATCGGCGTTGCCTTCATGGCGGCCATCACGCTCACGACGCTTTGCGCGGCGGTCACGATGCTGTTTCCGCACCAGATCATGCGCTTTTTCACGCCTGATCCGATCCTGCTGGATATGGCGGCGCGGTACATGAAGATCGTCGCCGTTTCATACGTGATCAACACCTTTACCCAGGTCTACATCAGCGCCCACAGGAGTATGGAGAACGCCGCAGTCGGCATGTACATCTTCGGCGCGGCCACGCTCACCAATACCGTGCTCAATTACATCCTCATTTTCGGCAAATTCGGTGCGCCGGCCCTCGGCATCGAAGGCGCCGCGATCGCGACGGTCATCTCACGCGTGGTAGAGCTCGGCATCACCATCGCCTATGCCGCGTCCAACCGCCGTTTCCGTCTGGACCTGGGCGCGATGTTCCGGCCGGGGCGCGCCATCGCCGCCGATTTTTTCCGCTACGGCGCGCCGGTCGTGCTCAACGAGACGCTCTGGGGCCTGGGCGTGTCGCTCTATCCCGCCATCCTGAGCCGCATGGGTACAGACATCCTTGCCGCGCAGACGATCTCGACCAATGTCGAAAAGGTCTTTAACGTGCTCGCGACCGGCGTGGCTAACGCCTCCGGCGTTATCATCGGCACGCTCATGGGCCAGGGGAAGGCGAAAGAAGCGTTTGAAACATCCCATACCCTTCGCACATTGTCGTTTCTCGTCGGTGTTGCGGCAATGCTCTTTCTGCTCGTCGCCGCCTGGCCGATCGTATCGTGGTTCAATATCCCCGACACGACGAAGGCCGTCGCGCGCGTGGTTTTGATCATCTATGCCCTGCGCCTGCCGATGGTGAATATCAACATGACGACGGTCGTTGGTATTCTGCGCGCCGGCGGCGATTCGCGCGTGGCGGCAATGATCGATCTGGTCGCGCTGTGGCTCTTCTCTCTCCCCGTCTCGGCGCTTCTCGGCCTTGTTTTCAAAACGCACTATATTTACGTTTTTATCGCCATCTGCATGGACGACGTGATCAAATGCTGCCTGTCGGTGGCGCGTCTGAAATCCGGCGTATGGATGCGCAATGTGACGCGCGATTTCAGCTGATATGCATCCTGCGGGCCGCTGCGGAACAACGCGCTCTCTCTGAGGGTCTTGGCTTATTCTGCGGCGGCCCGGCGTTTTTATTCGTGCGCGCCGCCCCCTCACGGACAGCCGCCGCAATCCGTATCAAACAGCCTTCACCTGTTTTGATGAGGTATGTCATGCGAAAAAAAACATTCATGTACTTCCGCCTTTGCGTATATGCCGCACTGATTGCGCTTTTCACCCTCGTGCCGGCGGAGCGCTTTGAGGGCTTCTCTCTCTGCCTTTTTTACAATTTCTTCGGTTTTCGCTGCGTCACCTGCGGCATGACGCGCGCTTTTGCAAACGCCATGCATCTGAATTTTGCCCGCGCATGGGCCTACAATAAATTGATCCTTGTTTTCTTCCCACTTTTCTGGACAGTCGTGGCCAGCGACGTGTACGCCTTTTTCCGCCGGCTGCGCGGACAGGAGGTGCTGAGCATCGCTGAACGCGTATGGCTGAGCGTTTTCCCCCGTTCGCTCAAGTAGCGCTACGTGAGCGGCGTGCGCAGATACGCCTTCGGCGTAACGCCCTTATAGCGTTTGAAAACGCGGATAAAATAGCTCAGGTCATTAAAGCCGCAGCGCAGCGCGACGGCGGTGACCGGCTCGCGCGTCAACAGGAGCTGCTCCGCCGCGCATTCAACGCGATAGTAGTTGAGGTACTCCACAGGCGTCTTCTGCGTCATCTCGCGGAAAAAGCGGCAGAAATATTTGGGCGACATGCCTGCGGCGCGGGCCATATCCTCCAGCGTCAGCTCGCGCGAATACTCCTGCTCGATGAGTCCCAGCGCCTCTTTCAGCTGCGCCAGCCGCGCCCTGCCCTGCGCGGCGTTCCCCTGCGCCGGGCGCAGGAAGCCGCCCGCCTTCAGGGCGCCGAAAAATTGACAGATCAGGCCCTGCACCGTCAGGGCGCTTCCCGGCGCGTCCTGTGCAAGCGCTTCGAACAGGGCGCGCACCGGCATTGACAGCCGCTCATCCCGCGGTAAAAGGGGATCTGCCGCCTCACGATGCGCCAATAGTCCGCGCAGCTCCATCCCCGGAGCTGTATTCGCCCGCACGAGCGCCCCCAGGTCAAACACCGTGCATTCGTATACACAGTGTTCCGGCGTGCCTCCGTGCAGCACGCCGTCGCCGATCAGAAGAATGTCTCCCGCCCGCGCCAGCATCGTCCGTCCGTCAAGCTTCAGTTCCAGGCTGCCCTCCAGCACGCGGATCAGCTCAAATTCCTGATGCCAATGGTAGGGCATATTATAGCGCGGATGAGACGGTGAGATATGATAAAACGCCACGGGAAACGCCTCGCTCCCATGCGCGCGCTGCTCCCTGTATTCCAAATATCGCATATGCAATCCTTTCATGTGAATATCGTCCTACTTTTTATCCATTATAACACAAGAATTTACCAATGGACAGAGATATAATGATGATATCAATCCATTTAGGAGGCGTTCATATGGCTGAGAGCAGACTG
>CAKTWY010000191.1 GCA_934630445.1 uncultured Eubacteriales bacterium | reverse complement strand
TCAACACCGCTGAGCGCCGCTATGATATGCGGCGCCGTCTCCACAAGCGTGCCGATTTCGCTGCCCTGCGAGGCATCCAGCGCACGCCGTGCATCGGTGCAGAAAAGCGTTTCGACCCGCGCGCCGGCGCGCGCAGCCTCGCGCAGCATTTTCTCCCCCTCGAGGACCATCAGCCCCTCGGCGCGGCGCGCCTTCTTTTCACGCTTTAATTGGAGCATATGCTTGACCGCGGCGTTGTCGCGGCTCGTTATGCGTATCGTCTTCATCTCATTCACCCAGGCGCCCGATGTCTTTATTGTGCCCGAGCGCTACGAGGTAATCGCCCTCCTGTATGACATAATCCGCGCTCGGCGAGACCTTGAGGCCCAGGCGCCGCCGGTCGCGCACCGCCAGGATGTTCAGGCCGTGCCTGCGGCGCATATCGAGCTGGGCAAACGTCTTGCCCACCCATTTTTTTGGCGCAAGTACCTCTGCGACGCTGTAGTCCGGAGACAGCTCGAAAAGATCGGCAAAATTCGGCGAGGAGAGCATCTGCGCCAGACGCATACCCGACTCATACTCCGGATAGACCACCTCGTCCGTGCCGATCTTCTGCAGCACTTTCGTATGCAGGGCGCTCTGGCTCTTGGAAATGATCTTCTTCGCCCCCATCTCCCTGAGCATGAGGGTGATGAGGATGCTCGACTCGATATCGCCCGCCATGCTGACCACGACGCAGTCGAAATTGCGCGCGCCGACCGCGCGAAGAACCGCTTCGTCCGTGGCGTCCCCCTGCATCACATGGGTGACATGGTCCGCCACACGGTGCACCGCTTCCTCACTCTCATCAATGCAGACGACCTCCTGCCCCAGCTCGTAAAGCGACTGCGCGAGCGCCGCGCCGAAGCGTCCAAGCCCAATGACCAAAAATGACTGCGCCATATGTTCTCTCCTTTTCCAGTGCGGCGGATCTGTTTCAGCGGCGCTTAACCGATCATGATGCGCCCCTCGGGATAGCGGATGTTCGGCTCGTTTTCACCGCGCGCAAGCGCCGCGTAGCCGAAGGTGACGATGCCCACCCTGCCGAAAAACATCAGCACGATCAGCGGCAGCCTTGAAAGCGCGCCGAGCGACGGCGTGATCCCCTCGCTCAGGCCCACCGTTGCGATGGCGGAAATGGTTTCATAAAGGGCGGCGGAATAGGCGACATCCTCTCCCGCTGCAATGATGAACGAACCGAAAAACACCGTCGCCGCCATAAGGATGAGCAGCGCCACGGCGTTGATGACCAGCGTGCGGCTGACGCGCTCACGAAAAACGCTCACCTCGCGCCTGCCGCGTACCACGGCGAGCGCACACAGCAGCAGCACCGCCAGCGTCGTCGTTTTCAGTCCTCCCGCCGTCGAGCCGGGAGAACCGCCCACAAACATCAGGAGCATCGTCACCGCCTGCGACGGACCCGTGAGGCCCGCCTGGCCGAGCGCGTCAAAGCCTGCCGTACGCGTCGTGACAGACTGAAAAAGCGCGCCGAGCACTTTCTGCCAGACGGGGAAAGCGCCCATCGTTGCGGGGTTCGCCCATTCCTCCGCGAGGAACAGGGCCGCGCCGGCGAACGTCAGCACCGCCGATGTGGCAAGCACCAGCTTCGTATGCAGCTGCAGCCGGCGCCGGCGCGGGGCGGCGATGATATCCCCCCAGACGAAAAAGCCCAGTCCGCCGATGACGATCAGCGCCATCACGGTAACGAGCACTGCCGGCGAGGCGGCGTAATGCATCAAACTGTACCTGCCGCCCTCAGCGCCGAGCAGATCAAACCCCGCGTTGCAAAAAGCGGAGACCGCATGGAACACCCCGCGCCAGATACCGCCGGCGGCGCCGTAATCGCGCGCCATCACCACAGAGAGGATCGCCGCGCCGGCGCCTTCAAAGACGAGCGTGCCCAGCAGCACGCGCCGCGTCAGGCGGATGATGCCCGACAGGTCGTCCACATTCAGGGATTTTGAGATCACCATGCGCTCGCGCATCGTGATCTTCCTGCCGAGCAGGATGGAAAAGAGCGTCGTCATCGTCATAAAGCCGATGCCGCCGATCTGAATGAGCGCGAGGATCACCGCATGCCCAAACGTGCTCCAGTATGAAAGCGTGTCCTCCACCACCAGGCCGGTGACGCATGCAGCGCTTGTTGCCGTGAACAGCGCGGTCAGCGGCGGCGCGCCCTTGCCCGACGCTGTGGCCGCCGGCAGCATCAAAAGCACGGTTCCCACCGCAATGATGATGAGAAAGCCAAGTACCAATATGCGCGTAGGGTTCAGTGTCCGGCGGGCAGTGAGCGCCGGGCCTGTTTCTTTTTGAAAACGCAACGCCGTTTCCGCCTTTCCCGTTTTTTCGCACAGAGAGGCATGCCGCGTCTGCACGCACCCGAACTTGAACGAAATGTCTGCTGAGCAGCCCGATGTATTCATCGGATATTGCAGTAAAAAAACGCGGCAAGCGGGAGACACGCAGGCAGATCTCTATCCGCCCGCGCGCCTCCCGGCCGCGTCAATCCTCAGCGCAGAGCGCCCGGAGCACATCGATCGCGAGCGCCTGCTGCGCCACGATCTCCTCGTCGTCCGCCTTTCGCTCCGGAACAAGCTTGACGGCGGCATAAAGCTGCGTATCCGTTCCGGCTGCAGACATGACCTTGTCCGAAACAGGCACAAAATACTCGTTTACGCCCCCCTCAATCCCGTAATCAGAGAGCGTTACAAACGTGTCAGGCGAGAGCACAAACTCCATATAAGTGTCGTTGAGCAGCATCAGCCATATACTGTCGTCGGAAAACATGACGGTAAACTTCGACTGCATCGCCATATCCTGCTGGCTCATGCCGTCTTCCGACACAGTGATGGGAACAGGGAGAATATTCACCGCGCCATTCCCGTCAAAATCGCCTGCGACCTCGGCCGCAACGGCGTCGACAGCATCCGTCAGTTCCTCTGATATGTAGCCGCCGCGCGCAGCCGCCACATAAGAAAAATCGTACTTCTCGCGAAAGACAATGTCCTTTACCAGAAAAATGACAATGACCAGCGCCACGGCGCCAATCGTGACCGGAAGTCTATAATAATACCAGTAATCGTGAAACCATTTCCTTATTTTTGCCACTTGAGACCTCTCCTCAGCCGTTGATTGCAGCATCACACCAGCGCCCCCCTATCCTTGGAGGAACCTGAGCTGAACGGCTTCATGGTTAGGGATTGCGCCTGATACAGGCCATACGCCTGCATTTTCCACTTGCCCCTGCATGCCATACCGCTGACGACTACGCCTGTCACCTATTTACACACGCCAGCCATTCCATGCGGTGTAAACGGAGCAGACCGAGCCGTTATCAATAGAGCTTTGCGCCTGCCGGGATCCGGTCATCCACCATCAGCAGATTCAGCCCTTCCTGTCCGTCATATTCATACACGGCAGAGATCAGCATCCCCTCGGAGTCTATGCCCATCATCTTCCTCGGCGGCAGATTGGTAATCGCCACACAAGTCTTACCAACCAATTCTTCTGGTTCATAATACTCATGAATACCGCTTAAAATAGTGCGTCTCAGGTCAGTTCCATCATTCAAGGTAAATCTCAGGAGCTTTTTAGACTTGGGAACCGCTTCACAGGCTTCAATTTTCACTACGCGGAAATCAGACTTGGAAAAGGTATCAAAATCAACCATATCCTCAAACAGCGGCTCGACCTTCACCTTGGAAAGATCAAGATGCGCGTTTGCTGCGGACGCCTGCGCAGCAACAGGCTCTTCCTTGCCATCACTCTTCTTTGCATCCAGCGGCTTCATCGTCGGGAAAAGCAGCACGTCGCGGATCGAAGCCGAATCGGTCAGGAACATCACCAGGCGGTCGATGCCCATGCCCATTCCGCCTGTCGGCGGCATGCCGTACTCAAGCGCGGTGATATAGTCGGTATCCATCATGTTCGCCTCGTCGTCACCCGCATCACGCAGCGCGACCTGACGCTCGAAGCGTCCCTTCTGGTCAATCGGATCGTTGAGTTCAGAAAACGCGTTTGCCAGCTCGCGTCCAAACACGAACAGTTCAAAGCGCTCCGTCAGGCGCGGGTCGGTCGGCTTGCGTTTTGCAAGCGGCGACACCTCGACGGGGTAATCGATGATAAAGGTCGGCTGCACGAGGTGCTCTTCCACAAACTCTTCGTAGCAGAAGGCGAGCAGATCGCCCCAGCTCTCCTTGTTCTTTTCCGGCGTGAGGCCCCTGGCCTTTACGGCGGCGAGCGCCTCTTCCCCATTCATGCTCATAAAGTCGAGACCGGAATATTCTTTCACGGCGTCCGCCATGCTCATGCGCTTCCAGCCCTTGGCGAAATCGATCTCTGTTCCCTGATAGGTGACCTTCGTTGTGCCGAGGACCTTTTCGCACACGTGGACGATCATGTCCTCCGTGATGTCCATCATACCGGCGTAATCGGTATAAGCCTGATAAAGCTCAATGGTCGTAAATTCCGGATTGTGGCGGGTGTCCATACCCTCGTTGCGGAAAATACGTCCGACCTCATAGACCCGTTCCAGGCCGCCGACGATCAGGCGCTTCAAATGCAGCTCCGTCGCGATGCGCATGTACATATCGATATCCAGCGCATTATGA
>CAKTWY010000190.1 GCA_934630445.1 uncultured Eubacteriales bacterium | reverse complement strand
CTCCAGTATACAGTTACAGCCGCTTCCTTGTACCGTGACCAAAATGAAGCCGGAAGGCCTGCCGCAATTTTCTTGCGGCAGGCCTTCCGGCTTTCAGAACAATATAACCGGGCGATCCCATTTAGTGTTTCGGGTGGCATATGCCGTTTGAAGGGCAGGCGTCGCACCCGCATCCGCACCCGCTTTTGCGGTGCTTTTTGTTGTAGATGCCCTTGATGATAATGGCTGCCACGATGATCAGGATGACCGCAGCGCCGATGAGGGTGGGAGGGTTCATACTGCTTTCTCCTTTTTATCTTGCGCCCGCCGCCGATACGGAGCTGACTGAAAGGGTGTTGCTGTCGTATTTATTTCTGCGCACGAGGAGGTAGATCATCCCGATCAGGCAGATCGACGCGGCGACAGTAGCGGGGCCGAAGGGAACCGTTCCGGCGATCAGACCGCCGAGCTGGTAGACGATCAGGGAGATCACATATGCAAATGCGCACATGTAGCCGATCGCGGCCCAGGTCCACTTGGCGTTGTTCATTTCGCGCTTGATGGCGCCCATCGCCGCAAAGCACGGCGCGCAGAGAAGGTTGAATATCATAAAGCTGTAGGCGGACAGCGCGGTGAAGTCCGCAGCGAGCGCGCTCCAGATTTCCATCCCGTCCTCGGAAACTTCCGCCACGCCGTAGAGGACGCCGAAGGTGCTGACGACGTTTTCCTTTGCGATCAGGCCGGTGAAGACCGCCACTGCCGGCTTCCAGCTGCCGAAGCCGAGCGGCGCGAAAAGAAAGGCGATCGCACTGCCGATGGATGCGAGCAGCGAGCTGTTATTGTCTTCGACCATGCCGAACGCGCCGTCCGTAAAGCCAAAGCCCTGCAGGAACCACAGGATGACGGAGGAGGCGAGGATGATGGTGCCCGCGCGCTTGATAAAGGACCAGCCGCGCTCCCACGTCGCGCGCAGGACATTGGAGGCCGCTGGCACATGGTATGCCGGCAGCTCCATGACGAACGGCGCCGGATCGCCGGAAAAGAGCTTCGTTTTCTTCAGGATAATGCCGGAGAGGACAACCGCGCCGATACCGATGAAGTAAGCGCTTGTCGCGACCAGCCATGACCCGCCGAAGAGCGCGCCTGCGATCATGGAGATGATCGGCATTTTTGCGCCGCAGGGCATGAAGCAGGTAGTCATCACCGTCATGCGCCGGTCGCGCTCATTTTCAATGGTGCGGCTGGCCATGACGCCGGGCACGCCGCAGCCTGTCGCGATGAGCATGGGGATAAAGCTCTTGCCTGAAAGGCCAAAGCGGCGGAAGATGCGGTCCATAATAAAGGCCACACGCGCCATATAGCCGATATCTTCAAGGATCGAGAGCATCAGGAAGAGGATGAGCATCTGCGGAACAAAGCCGATCACCGCGCCGACGCCGCCGACGATGCCGTCGACCACAAGCCCGGTGAGCCAGGCGGCGCATCCGACGGATTCCATCCACGCGCCCAGGTTGCCGCAGATCAGCTCACCAAAAAGGGTGTCGTTGGTCCAGTCTGTGACAAACGAGCCGAGCGGCCCCATCGCGACCCAGTAGACGAGCGCCATCGCAGCGACAAAGATCGGCAGCGCAAAAACGCGGTTCGTGACCACGCGGTCGACCTGGTCGGAGGGGGAAAGGCTGTGCTTAGGGGCTTTCTTTTTTACGGCGCGTTCCACGACGCCGCTGATGTACGCGTAGCGCTGGTTTGTGATGATGCTCTCCGCGTCGTCGTCGAGCTCGGCTTCACAGTCTTTGATATGTTCTTCCAGATGCGCGCTCAGCTCCCGGCTGAGGGAAAGCTCGGAGAGCACCTTTTCATCGCGCTCAAAAAGCTTGATCGCGTACCAGCGCAGGAAGCGCCCGTCGACACGATCCGCAATCGATTCCTCAATATGTGCCAGCGCATGTTCCACGCTGCCGGTAAAAACATGCGGCAGTTCTCCCGCGCTGTGGCTGTATGCCAGCGCAACGGCCTTTTCAGCGGCGGCCATGCCGCCTTCGCCTTTCAGCGCGCTGATTTCCAGCACCGAGCAGCCCAGGGCTGAGCCGAGCTTTTCAAGGTTGATCTGATCGCCGTTTTTGCGCACAAGGTCGATCATGTTGACTGCCACGACCACCGGAATGCCCAGCTCGATGAGCTGGGTCGTCAGATAGAGGTTTCGCTCAATGTTTGTGCCGTCGACGATGTTTAAGATCGCATCCGGCTTCTCGCTGACCAGGTAACCGCGCGCGACAACCTCCTCAAGCGTGTAGGGCGAGAGCGAATAGATGCCGGGAAGATCCTGGATGATCACATCCTTGTGCCCCTTGAGGCGGCCTTCCTTTTTTTCCACCGTTACGCCGGGCCAGTTGCCCACATATTGGTTTGAGCCGGTCAGGGCGTTGAAGAGCGTCGTTTTGCCGCAGTTCGGGTTGCCGGCCAGCGCAATTTTAATTGCCATTTCTGTTCCCTCCTAAAGTGTTAGTAAAAACTAACTTATGTGCGAAAAAAACGACGTCAGCCGATCTCGATCATCGCCGCGTCCGCCTTGCGTACGCTCAGTTCGTATCCGCGCACGTTCAGCTCCATCGGGTCGCCCAGCGGGGCGACTTTGCGGATATGAATTTCCGTGCCTTTGGTGATGCCCATGTCCATGATGCGGCGTTTGATGGCGCCCTCGCCGTGAAGCTTTACCACCGTCACAGTATCGCCCACTCTGGCTTCCTTGAGCGTTTTCATGTTGCGTTTCCCCCTTATTAAGTGATATAGCGATGTGAAAATGAGCCTTGCCCGTAAAACGTGAAACAGTCGACCGGCGCGCTTCAGATGAGGATGCGGTTGGCCATGGTCCTGTCCAGCGCAACGCGGCTGCCCCTGACCTGCACGATAAGGTTGCCGGCCATCTCCGTGACCACCGTCGCCGCTGCGTCCACCACAAAACCGAGCTCCGCCAGATGCTGTCGCACTTCGTCTTTCCCTGTGATCTTGCGGATCACAACGGTCTCACCTGCTTTTGCCATTGTTAAGGGCATCATATTTTCCCTCCTTTATCCGAGGTTAGGAACGACTAACGAAAATGCTGTAAGTAGAGGTTAGTTGGTTCTAACCTCTTGAAACAGCTATAAGTTTACCAAGGCTAACTGATTTTGTCAATGGGGTTTCCCGAATTTCTTGCAAAAAAAGTTAGTTTGTGCTAATCTGTATAAAAACCTATGTGACCTGGAGGATGGTCTTATGAACATTTATGAATCGGCCGAGAATTATCTGGAGACGATTTTGAGCCTGAAAGAACGGCTTGGCATGGTGCGTTCGATCGACATTGCAAACGAGCTCGGCTTTTCAAAGCCGAGCGTCAGCGTCGCGATGAAAAAGCTGCGGGAGAGCGGCTACATCGAGGTCGACGCCGACGGATATATCAGCCTTCTTCCCGATGGACAGGCGGTCGCGCAGCGCATTTACGAGCGGCACCGCCTGCTCACAACCTTTTTTGTGCGCCTGGGCGTGAGCGAGGAGATTGCCGCGCAGGACGCATGCAAAGTCGAGCATGATCTGAGTGAGGAAACGTTTCAGAAGATCAAGGAGCACGCCCTGCGCGGGGAGGAGCAGGCCTGAACGGACCGGTCTGCCGTGCCTGCGCATGACATGCTGTCATCACACCGCACGGAAAGTCAAGAATAAAAAGCGGAAAACGGATAGAATCATCTCATACGGAAGGAGGGATGGAAATGGATTGGATCACAGGGATACAGCGGGCGCTCGATTATACGGAGGAGCATCTGACGGAAGAAATCACCTACGAAGCGGTGGCGAAGCAGGCCTGTTCGTCGACGTTTCACTTTCAGCGCATGTTCAGCATGCTCTGCGGGTTTTCCCTTGGCGATTACATCCGCATGCGCCGCCTTGCCCTGGCTGCCGAGGAACTGATCCGGACAGGGGATAAGATCATCAACATCGCGCTGAAATACGGCTACGATACCCCTGAAAGCTTTTCCCGCGCATTCGCGCGCTTTCACGGCGTGACCCCGACGGACGCGCGGCGCGGCGGAAATGTCAAATCCTTTTCCAGACTGTCCGTAAAATTGATTTTATCTGGAGGCAGTATGATGGATTACAGAATTGAAAAAAAAGAAGCAGTCACGGTGATCTGCAGGAAAAAGCAGGTCACAAAGCCGCAGGGCGATACCGCCACGGCGGACATTTCGGCTTTCTGGAACGTGTGCAGCCAGGACGGCACCATACAGCAGCTCTGCAAGTACGGCCGGTTTGATCGTTTCGGCGGCATTCTCGGCATCTGCTTTTCCGGAGAGATGGCGGATTCCGGCTTCCCCTACGGCATCGGCGCGGAATATAACGGCGCGCCGGTCGGAGACGAGGGGCTGGACATCGTCGAGATTCCCGCCCACACCTACGCCGTCTTTCCATGCAGGGGCAAGATGCCCGAGGCGTTTCAAAAGACGTATCAGCAGATCTGTAGCGAGTTCTTTCCGCAGTGCAACTATGAGTATGGCAGCGGGGTGGAGCTGGAGGTCTATCCTTCCGCAGACGTTCAGAACCCCGACTATACCTGCCAGATCTGGATCGCGGTCAAGGAAAAGAAGTAAGCGCCTCTTTTTACCGCCGCGCGTTTCTTCTTTTATGAACGAAAAGCAGCAAGGGGAGCGGCCTGCGGCCGCTCCCCTTGCTGTTCCTGTTTTGAATCCCTGAAAC
>CAKTWY010000189.1 GCA_934630445.1 uncultured Eubacteriales bacterium | reverse complement strand
TTTGCTCCTCAGAATGACAGTTGCCCTGTCATCCTGAGCGCAGCGACTTGCCCACTCGTCGAGAAGGTCGCGGCGCGTCGCCCTGACGGGCTTCCTTCCGCTCCCTCTCTCCTCCGCAAACACGCTCCCTTTCAGCACTCGTCGAGGTCGTCGCTGCGCGTCGCCCCAAAGGGCTTCCTTCCGCTTAGTCACGCCTCCCGACGCGCTGCGCGCCATTGGCCCCTATGTGCAGGCGGTCAAAGCCGGCGGCATGCTGTATACGTCCGGTCAGCTGGGCATCGACATGGCAACAGGCCGTCTTGCCGATGGGGTGGCGGCGCAGGCGCATGCCGCGATGAAAAATCTCGGCGCGATCCTGCGTGCGGGCGGCGCGGATTATGAAGACGTCGTGAAGACCACGGTGTTTTTGAAAGATCTCGGGGATTTCGCGCTGGTGAACGGAATCTACAAAGAATATTTCGGAGAGACATTTTCTGCACGCAGCTGCGTGCAGGTCGCGGCGCTTCCGCTTGGGGCGTTTGTCGAAATAGAGTGCGTAGCCGCGTTGGCGTAAGCTGAATCAGCAAAAGCAACACATCGCCGGTCGATCAGGATACGGCGATGTGGTTTGTTGTTGCTTTGGAAAAGGGAATTGACAAGAACAGTTAGCCGTGGTAAACTGATGCACAGATGGATGATGCGGCACAGCACGCTGCTTTCTCAGCATTGGTTAGCATATGCTGACCAAAACGCGTTCAAATCTTGCTTGGCGAGCAGGCGATCTGCTTCATTCGGCCGCACAACCGAAAGGAAGCATACGCATACTCGCGGCAAAACGAAATCCGGAACAATCCAGAGGAGGGCGTATGGAGTTCTCAGGTCCGAAAATACGATATCTTCTGGCGATCGCAGCGGTCTCAAACGGTCAAAACGGCATTCGCTCAGTCGATGTCGCCAGGAAGCTCGGCGTTTCGCGTCCGAGCGTACACCGCATGCTCGGCGTGCTTGCACATATGGGCCTGATTGTGAAAGAGCCGCATCGTGCCGCGCGGCTGACTGCGCGAGGGAGGGCGTTGGCAGCCTTTTATCAAAGCCGCTTCACATGCCTGCACGACTTTTTCAAGCGCTCGCTCGGGCTTTCAGAGGATGCGTGCGGGCGGATCGTGCTGGCATTCCTTGCGTGCAGGGAAACGCGCTGTATGGACGAGTTGTGCAATGCAGTTCGGGAAACGGAGACGCGCGCACAGCAGGCTCGGGGGCAGTAGAAGGGCTGTCTCGGAGGAAGGCGGAATATCGATTGCGCTGCGCGGACAAAAAGCCGACTTGTGCCAATGAGTAAGCGTATGCTAACTTAAAAACAAAACAGGAAAGGAAAAACAATATGAGTGTGGTGATCATCGGCGGGAATGACCGCATGGAGTGTCAGTACAGAGATATCTGCAAACGATGCGGCTGCCGGGCCAAGGTTTTTACTCAGATGTGCGGCAGCATGAAGGATCAGATCGGCACGCCGGATCTGATGATCCTGTTTACCAATACAGTCTCCCACAAAATGATCAACTGCGCCATGATCGAGGCGCGCCGCAAGAATATCCGCATTGAACGCTGCCATTCCAGCAGCGCCTCCGCGCTGAAAAGTATTATGGAAAAGCACGCGCGCGTATAGCGCGCTTCCTGCGCCGGATGGTTTCATCGTGTCTGGAGCTTTCCTCATTGTGCGGATCCTGCGCTGGACGCCGCAAGGGCGCGCTTTTCACACAGACAGCGCGTGAGGGCGGCGCGCAGCGCGTCGAAGCCCGTGATGCAGGACACGTCGCCCAGGAGCGCGCGGATGTTGTCCGCGCCGAAGTCGTGGATGGGCAGGCCGCGCATGCAGATGTCGATCAGCTCTTCCACACCCATATCGCCGAAAAAGCCGAGCATGTAGTCTGCGTCAAAACGGAAAAGGCCCACCATGACCAGGCTCCATTCGTACTCCACCGGCGCAAGGAGGGTGTCGGCAAAGTCGATCAGGTAGATCTCGCCCGACGCGTCGAGGAGGATGTTGCCGCCTTTTGTGTCGCCATGGACGTAGACCAGCTTTTCCGGCGCGCCGCGGCGCGCAGTCAGATGCGCGCGCAGCTCCCGGCGGAACGGTTCGGGGAATGCATCCCAGTCCCGGTTTTCCCGCGCCTGGGTGATAAAGTCGAGCTGCTCAAAGTGCTCGACGGGCTGATGGAAGCGGTCCAGAATCTCACGCAGACGCCGGACGAAGCGCCGCTTCTCGCCGCTCGTCCAGCGCGGCGCAAGCGTGCAGAGCGTCTCGCCCTCGATCGCCTCCATGATCAGGTAGTAAAAGTTGTAGCGCGCCTGTACACATCCGCAGGCCGCGCATTCCGGGCAGGGGACGCGCCGCTCGCGCATGGTTTGAAAGGCGAACCGCTCCAGAGAGAGCTCCCTCGCGGGGTTGAAGCCGACCTCCTCCGGTACAAAGAGCTTGATGACATACCCTCCTGCGCGAAAGACGGCATTCGTGCTTTTCCCGCAGGGAACAGGCGGGGCATACGGCAGGCCTTCTTTTTCAAAAATATAGCGGATCAGGGCAGTGAAGGGTTCGGGGTCGTGCGCGACGGCCTGCCAGCTGTGCCAGTCGGTAATGGCGCAGGGGAACAAAGCGTTTGCATCCTGCATGGAGAGCTCGCTCCCTTCTTCATAAGATACGCAGCGGCCCGGCATTTCATTGCCGGGCCGACATGCATATCAGGCTATTTTTTGAGGATCTGCATAAACTCCGCGCCCGTGATCGTCTCGCGTTCGAGGAGGTAGCTGGCCAGCTCATGCAGCTTCGCCGCGTTCGCGCGCAGAATTTCATCCGCGGTCTTTTTTGCGTTTTTGATGAGGGAGACCACCTCACGGTCGATCATAGCGGAAAATTCCGGCGAACAGGTGAGCGACGCGTCGCCGCCGAGATACTGGTTCTGCACTGTCTCGAGCGCGGTCATGCCGAAGGCGTCGCTCATGCCGTAGCGCGCGACCATGCCGCGCGCGAGCTTTGTCGCCTGTTCGATGTCGTTGGACGCGCCCGTCGTCATGTGCCCGAAGATGAATTCCTCCGCGGCCCGCCCGCCGGTCAGCGTCGCGAGTTTGCCCAGCAGCTCCTCCCGGCTCAGAAGGTTGCGCTCGCCCTCGTCGACCTGCATCGTGTAGCCGAGCGCGCCGGAGGTGCGCGGCACGATGGTGATCTTTGTCACCGGTGCGGAATCCGACTGGCACGCGGCCACAAGCGCGTGGCCGATCTCGTGATAGGCGACGAGCTTCTTTTCCTTCTCGGAGAGGACGGCATTTTTGCGCTGATAGCCGGCGATGACCGTCTCGACGCTCTCCTCAAGGTCCTCCTGCAGGACCTCGCTGCGGTGCATGCGCACCGCGCGCAGCGCCGCCTCGTTGACCATGTTGGCCAGCTCCGCGCCCGACGCGCCCGACGTCGCGCGCGCGATGGCGGCAAAATCCACGTCAGGGCCGAGCTTTACATGCTGCGCATGCACGCGCAGGATCGCCTCGCGCCCCCTGAGGTCGGGCAGCTCTACCGGTACCCTGCGGTCAAACCGGCCCGGACGCAGCAGCGCCGGGTCGAGCGATTCGGGCCGGTTGGTCGCCGCGAGGATGACGACGCCCTTCCTCGCGTCAAAGCCGTCCATCTCGGTGAGAAGCTGGTTGAGCGTCTGCTCACGCTCGTCGTTGCCGCCGAAATTCCCGTCGCCGCGCTTTTTGCCGATGGTGTCGATCTCGTCGATAAAGACGATGCACGGCGCTTTTTCATTCGCCTGCTTGAAAAGGTCGCGCACCTTCGCCGCGCCCATGCCGACGAACATCTCTACAAACTCCGACCCGGAGATGGAGAAAAAGGGCACATGCGCCTCGCCCGCCACCGCGCGCGCCAAAAGCGTCTTGCCCGTGCCCGGAGGGCCGACGAGCAGCGCGCCCTTGGGCAGCTTTGCGCCGATGGCGGAATATTTGTCCGGGTTGTGAAGAAAGTCGACGATCTCCGTCAGCGCTTCCTTCGCTTCCTCCTCGCCAGCGACGTCGGCAAAGGTCACGCCCGTCTGATCCTCGGCGTAGATTTTGGCGTTGGACTTTCCGAAGGTCATGGCGTTGCCGGGCATGCCGCCGCCGCGCTTGGCCATCCAGCGCATCAAAAGCTGCCCCATTGCGAACAGCAGCAGGAATGGGAAGATCCACGTCAGGAGGAAGTTCAGCAGCGGAGAGTTCTGCGTGGGGATCTCGGCGCCGAATTTCACATTCGCGTCGTCAAGACGCTGGCTGAGATTCGGATCCGGGAAAAGGCCGGTTTTGTAGTACTTGTCCTTGTCCGCGTCGTCCTTCGCCAGGAAGAGGATCTGCTCCCCGGCCTCGTCCATCACGACCTCCGTCACGCGGCCGTCGTCGACCATGGTGAGGAAATCGCTGTAGCCGACCTCCATCACGCGCGGCTGCAGCAGCGCAGGGAAGAGCAGCGCGTTTAAGAGCATCAGCACAATCAGAGATATGACATAGTAAAATATGAGCGGTTTTTTGCTGGGAGTCTTATGTTCGTCCATCATACAAACCCCTTTTTCTGTCAGTTTACGGGAGGGAAAACTGCGCAGCGAAAGCCGCCGGCCGCTTTCCGTTCCCGTATACCCTTATAATAGAGGGAAAGGAGCGTGAAATCAATCAACAAACTGTGAATTTTGTCTGGTTTTGAAAAAATACGGCCCCATGCTGAGG
>CAKTWY010000188.1 GCA_934630445.1 uncultured Eubacteriales bacterium | reverse complement strand
CTTCTGGCCCAGGCCGCTTTCTCTTGTGCCTGCGGCACAATTCACCTTGTCCTGGTCTTTCTGCCAGTTCCCCTTTTGTCCTGCTTTTCTGCCTATCGGATGTGCGCCGCGGCGCCAGGGCTTTTTGACAGGCTGAAAACCGGCCGCGGGAATGTTCCCGCGGCCGGTTTCTGATTGCTTCGCTGCTCAGTTGAATTTCGGCATATATTCGCCGTGCGCTTCGATCAGCTCGTCGACCATGCGCACGATATCGTCCGGAGAGAGCTCCGACGCGGTGTGCGGGTCGAGCATGGCCGCCTGATAGACGTGCTCGAGCTTGCGCGTACGCGCGGCCTCGATCGTGAGGAGCTGAACGTTGATGTTCGTCATGTTCATCGCCGCCAGCTGCACGGGGAGCCTGCCGACATGGCAGGGATGCACGCCGTTGCCGTTGATGAGGCACGGCACCTCGACGCAGGCATCCTCCGGCAGGTTTGTGATAAGGTGGCCGGTATTCAGCACGTTGCCGCCGATCTGATACGGCGTGCTCGTGACAATCGCCTCCATAATGCGCGAAGCGTATTCGTCCGAGCGGTCGTGCTCGAGAAGCTCATTGCCCGCAAGGCTTGCCTTGCGCTCATTCCACTCGGCAATCTGCCTGACGCAGCGGCGCGGATATTCGTCCAGCGGGATGTTGTAGCGGTCAATCAGCTCCGGATAGCGGTCCTTGATATAGAAGCAGTTGTACTCCGAGTTGTGCTCACTCGACTCCGAGCAGTAGTAGCCAAAGCGGGCGATATAATCATAGCGCACCATGTCCTTATGCTTGCCCGCGGCGTTCTTCTCCGCAGCGCGGCGGCGGATCTCGGGGTAGAGGTCGTTGCCGTCGCGGTCGCGGATCTCAAGCAGCCAGCCCATGTGGTTGATGCCGGCGATCAGCTCGCTTCTGCCTTCCAGCTTGTCTTCCATGCCCAGGCCCGTGAGCAGATCCTTCGAGCAGCCCTGCACGCTGTGGCACAGACCCAGCGTCTTTACGCCCGTGTAGCGCTGCATATAGCCGGAAAGCATCGCCATGGGGTTGGTGTAGTTGAGGAAAAGCGCGTCGGGGCAGACCTCTTCCATATCGCGGGCAAAATCCTCCAGAACAGGGATCGTGCGCAGCGCGCGCATGATTCCGCCGATGCCGAGCGTGTCGCCGATCGTCTGCCGCAGGCCGTACTTCTTCGGGATCTCAAAATCGATCACCGTGCACGGCTCGTATCCGCCGACCTGAATGGCGTTGATGACAAAGTTCGCGCCGCGCAGCGCCTCTTTGCGGTTCTCCACGCCGAGATAGGTCTTGATCGTGGCATGCGAACCCTTCGCGTGGTTGATGGAATTTATGATGATGTTGCTGTCCTCAAGGCGGCCCGCATCGATGTCGTAAAGGGCGATCTCCGCATCTCTCAGCGCCTCCGTGCACATGCAGTCACCGAGGACGTTTTTGGCAAAGACCGTGCTGCCTGCGCCCATAAAAGTAATTTTTATCATGATGTTCCCATCCCTTCTCCGTTCGGGCCTGCTGCTGCGCACGCCCAGTTTCAGGCTGATGATACCACACCCGCGAAAAAAAGAGGATTGCATACTGTGTATAAAACTTGATATAATGTTTGCAGTTATTCAAACACAGCCGAGGAGTGGAACTGTATGCTGAACGATATCATGCTCGAAAACCTGCGTCTTCGGGACGTCAACCCGCTGATCTGCGGGGAGGAGGCATGCGAGCCGGGGCACACGTTCGGCCCGGCGGCGCGCGATTACTATCTGCTGCACTACGTGCTTTCCGGGAAGGGAACGTTTTTTTCCGGCGGGCGGTCATACACTGTGACAAAGGGGCAGATTTTTGTCATCCGCCCGCACGAGATGACGTGCTACCGCGCCGACGGGCAGGATCCGTGGCACTACTGCTGGGTGGGGTTTGAATCTTCGCTCGATCTGTCGGTTCTCTTTTCGCGCGATGTGATCACGACGCCTGACTGCGGGCATGTCTTTCACGCGCTGCGCGACAGCTCCGGCGTGCAGGCGGGCCGTGAATGGTACATCTGCGGCAAAATCTATGAGCTTTTGTCGCTTCTGCGCGCGCCGGTCGCCGGCGCGCCGCAGGCGAGCGAGTATGTGAGCCGGGCCGTCAATTTAATCGAATCGAACTACATAAAGGACATCAGTGTGGAGGAAATCGCGGCGCAGCTGTCGCTCGACCGCAGCTATTTCAGCACGATTTTCAAAAAATATACAGGCAAATCGCCGCAGAAGTACATTGTCGACTACCGGCTGACACGTGCGGCGGAGCTGATCGCCGTCAAGCGATACAAGCCGACCGACGCCGCGCGCAGCGCCGGGTATCCCGATATCTTCAACTTTTCGCGCATGTTTAAAAAGAAATTCGGCGTTTCGCCGCGCGAATACGGCAAGGCGGCGCATCAGGACCGGTAATAAAGGCGGCGCGGCGGAATATCCGCCGCGCCGCTTTTTCAGCTCTTTCTCATACCACCTGGAAGAGATAAAATTTCAGATAATTCGACTCCGGTACATTCCAGAGGATCGGATGGTCCGGTGCCTGCGCGCGCGCTTCGATCTGCCGGAGCGTGACATGCGCGTCGAACGCGGCGACGCGCAGCAGGCGCAGGAAGCGCTCCTCCGTCATAAAGTGCGAGCATGAGCAGGTGGCAAGGTAGCCGCCGCGGGGGAGAAGCTTCATCGCGCGCAGATTGATCTCCTGATACCCCTGGGCAGCGGCGTCGACAGTCCGGCGCGACTTGGTGAACGCCGGCGGGTCGAGGATGATGTAGTCGTATTTCGCATGCGCGTCGATCAGAGCCGGAAGAAGATCGAACACATCCGCAGCCTCAAAGCGCATGCGCTCCTGCAGACCGTTTCGGCGCGCGTTTCTTTCGGCCAGGCCGACTGCGCTTTCTGACACGTCGACCGCGTGAACAAACGCAGCACCCGCCTTCGCGGCGTTCAGGGCAAAGGAGCCCGTGTGCGTAAAGCAGTCGAGCACACGCTTGCCCGGCGCGAGGCGCGCGGCCGCCAGGCGATTATACTTCTGATCGAGAAAAAAGCCGGTCTTCTGCCCGTTTTCAAAATCGACCTCGTATTCGATGCCATTTTCGCGTATGAGGGTAGTGGTGCTCTCCACGCCGGGAAGACCCTCAACGGGATAAAAGCCGCGCCCCTCTGCCATGCCCTCAAGCGCGCGGATGGCGACGTCGTTGCGCTCGTAAAGGGCGCGGATACACTGCCCGTCCTCGGTGAGAACTTTTACGATCAGCGGGAAGAGCATGTGCTTGATGCGCTCGATGCCCAGCGAGAGCGTCTGCGTGACGAGCACGTCGCCGAAGCGATCAACCGTAAGGCCCGGGAAGCAGTCCGCCTCGCCGAAAATAACGCGGCAGGCGTCAATATCGGCGCCCATCACTGTCTTGCGGTATTCCCACGCATAGCGCACGCGCCGCTCCCAAAAGGCCGCGTCGAAGCAGTCGTTGGCATTTGTTGAGAGAAGGCGCACGCGTATTTTGGAATGGCTGTTATAAAAGCCCGTGCCGATATAGCGCCCCTGGTCGCTGACCACATCGACGAGCGCGCCGTCCTCCGGCGTGCCCTCGATTGCGCGCAGCTCGCCTTCGAACACCCACGGGTGTCCGGCGCGCAGCTCCGCCTGGGCCCGGCGCGACACCTCGGCGCGCGGATACGGTCTGTGCGGTTTGCTCATGATGCTTCCTCCGGTTCTTTTTTCGTCAGATCGTTTAAAAAGGCCGCCCAGGCGTCCTCATGCTCGACAAAATAGCGCGGGCAGTTCTTTCCCGTGACGTCATAATGGCGGATCACATCGTCCGGCTTCAGACGGAAGGTCTCGCAGAGCCATTTTGTCAGCTTCACAAGCGAGGCATACGTCTGCTCCGAAAAGGCGCCCGTCTCGTCCGCATGGCAGCATTCGATGGAAACGGTATCCGCATTGCGCTCATTTGAGCAGTAGGCGATCTCGTCCAGCGGCACGCACTGGATGATGGTTCCATCTATGCCGATGACAAAATGGCTGCTGGCCTTGGTCTCATGCGTCTCGGCGAGACCCGCAAAATAGCTGCGGTTCTGCTCGGCGGTGGTGCCCGGGTTGCCTGTGTAGTGAACGACAACGCCGCGCACGTGCGCAAGCTCTGTTCCCGGCCGGGAGTACGCGTTCACCGGCAGGAGATCCTGCGTGATCCAGGCGGGCATATCGCCTTCGCCGGGCGGCACAACAGCGCGGCTCAGGAAGAATTTGACCCCGGCGGCGACAAGCAGCGCGCAGACGAGCACGACCGCGCCGATCGTCAGGCGCCTGCGGCGGGCGCGTTTGCGCTTCTCACGTGCAAGGCGGCGGGAGACGAAGGCGTCGGCGCCGGCCGCGGCATATGGCTTTCTATCGTCAGGGCGCATGCATGCGCCTCCTTTCAGGAATGGGATCATTTTCCGGTCAACGCCTGGGGCGTGGGCCGCAGCGCGGGTGGGCCGACGGAATGCGCCCGGGATTCTTCGGCCTACGTTTTGCCCACTCGTCGAGGTCGTCGCTACGCGTCGCCTATACAGGCTCCTATAGCTCCGCCTCTCCTCCGCAAACACGCTCCCTTTCAGCACTCGTCGGAATCGTCGTTGCGCGTCGCCCAAAAGGGCTTCCTTCAACTCCGTTCCTCCTCCGCAAAACTGTTCCTTCCTCCCGCCCCCGGCGGCAGTCACAGTTTTACCCCTCCGGGGCACGCGAGG
>CAKTWY010000187.1 GCA_934630445.1 uncultured Eubacteriales bacterium | reverse complement strand
TACCATGGTTCGGGAGATCGTGAAAGATCCTGCGTTTCTTGCGCAAAGGGCAGAACCTGCGTTTGTGGCAGACCTGCCTGCAGCCGCTGACCTTTTGGAGACGCTCAAAGCACACCAGGACGGCTGTGTGGGTATGGCGGCAAATATGATCGGCATTAATAGACGCATCATCGTCTTCGACAACGGCGGTACATACACGGTGATGTTGAATCCTGAAATCGTAAAAAAATCCGGGCCTTATGAGACCGAGGAGGGCTGCCTTTCCCTGGACGGCACCCGAAAAACAAAGCGGTGGAAGTCCATCAAGGTGCGCTATCACAACCTGGATTTTCAGTTGCGGCTCAAGACCTTCACCGGCTTTCCTGCGCAGATCATCCAGCACGAAATAGACCACTGTGAAGGTATCTTGATCTGACATGAAAAGCGGCGGCTCCTGAGCCGGATGGGAGGGTATCATGTATGATTGATATTGAAAATAAAAGCTGCCAGCCCAGCGCAGCACAGCTCGACGCCTTTGTCGGTGTTCCTCTTTTCGGCGAACTGTGCCGATATATGGCCAGCGAATATCAGGCCCTGTACAAAATCGAATACAGCGGAGACAAGCTGCTGCTGGGCTGGAACCTGAAGTTCAAGAAGGCAGGCCGAACGCTCTGTACCGTTTATCCCCGCCCCGGCCACTTCTTCATGCTGCTCGTTGTCGGACAAAAGGAAAAGGAACGGGTAGAGGCGCTGCTTCCCACACTCTGCGAAGAATTCCGAAGCATTTACCGCAATACACGGGAGGGCATGGGGCAGCGCTGGCTGCTGCTGACTTTCAGCTCCCATACGGAACTATACGAGGATGCGCTGAAAGTCATCCGCATCCGCCGCGAAAGCAGATGAAGCGTCAACAGGCTAACACACGCCCGTTTTGTGATTCTTTGGGCCGAACATGTATGGGAGTGGGTTAGCAGTAAGCGGTTACAATGGATCATGGATCCTGTTTCTCAGGCTGCCGGCGGTCAGGGAAAAAGGGCGCAAAATCGGACAGGAGGAAAAGCGATGGATTATGCATACGGTTACTGCGGGATGCCCTGTGCCCTGTGCACTCGGTACAGAACTGACGGCAAAAGCCGCTGCCACGGCTGTTCCCACGACGGATACTATACGGTACCATGCAAGGTATACCGGTGCTGCCGGGAGCGCGGGCTTGCCCACTGCGGCGAATGCGCGCAATTCCCCTGCGCGCGTCTCGGCAAGATGGGGGATTTCCGCGACCTGAATACCGGGCGCGTCAAGCAGCGCACCTGTGCTTTTATCGCCGAGCACGGCTTTGACGCGTGGTACAGGAACTACGCCGAACGCGCGGAACTGCTGACTGAGGCGCTGGAAAAATACAACGACGGGCGCATGAAGCGCTTTCTGTGCGAGCTGTTCATCCAGCGCGACCTGGACATGCTGCGGGCGCTGATGCGCCGTGCGCGAAGCATCAGCGGCACGCCCAAAGAGGCAGGCAAAGCTTTTCGGGAGTTGGTGCAGGCGTTGGACGACACGGCAAATGCCGCTGTGGAAGGAGCACGCACAAATGGATAAAACTGCGCAGTTTTTTTGAACGCATCGAAACGGAAATGGCGGTCACCCTCGCCACCGCATCCGGGCACAGCGTGACCATGCGCGCCGTCAGCCCCGTGTCTTATCAGCGCGGAATTCTGATTTTTACCGCTCCGGATTCAAATAAATATCGTCAGATGAAGGCAAATCCGCATTGCTGCATCGCCGCCGGTTCCTTTTTCGCGGAGTGTACAGTAGATTTTCTGGGGGCGACGATGCTGCCGGCAAACAAGGCGCTCCGGGATGTTTATAGCGCGAAATTCCCCGGAGCGTTCGACGCAGGCATCGCTTTCGGCGGCAGGAATGCAGAGTTCCTCCTGCTGACGCCCATCCGGCTCTCTAGCTGGGCCTTTGAAAACGATGTTCCAAATACGGAAGGGGTGCCCACGGTTCCGTTCGAGATCGACCTGTGAGCCGTCGCGGTAACCCCGTATGCTGATTGCGCAAGTGTGAAATGAGGAGAGCGTATGGAGCCTGAATTCATCAACCTGACAGCGGAGAATCTTGCAAATGAGCATTTGTGCTGTATAATCCGCAGCAAAAAGCCCCATCCCGGCGTGGAGGCAAAGCGGCAGTGGCTTTCAGAGCGGCTGAAAGAGGGGCATGTCTTTCGCAAGCGCAATGAAAAAGCCACGGCCTTTATCGAATACGCGCCGTTGGAGACAGCGTGGGTTCCCATTGTCGGCGAGAACTATCTATATATCTACTGTCTGTGGGTCACCGGCGCGTGCAAGGGGAAAGGGTATGGCAGAGCGCTGATGGAGTATTGCCTGGCGGACGCCCGTGAACATGGGAAGGCCGGCGTGTGCATGCTGGGTGCAAAAAGGCAAAAGGCCTGGCTCTCCGACCAGGCCTTCGCGAAAAAGTTTGGTTTTGAAGCGGTCGATGCCACCAATAACGGCTATGAACTGCTGGCGCTCCCTTTTGGCGCGGCGGCGCCGCAATTCGCAGAAAACGCGAAAAAAGAAGAAATCGAGCGCAGGGAGCTGACCATCTACTATGACCTGCAGTGCCCTTATATCGTTCAGAACATCGAGTCTGTCCGGCAGTATTGCCACGCCAATGCAGTGGATGTATCCCTTATTCAGGTAGATACGCTGCAAAAGGCAAAGGAACTGCCCTGTGTTTTCAACAATTGGGCCGTGTTTTATAAAGGAAAATTTGAAACCGTGAATTTGCTGGATACCGCCTACTTAAAAAGGATTCTCAAAAAATGAAAATGCCGGAAGAAGCCGCTGCTCTTCTGTGTCATCCGGTCGCTTTCTTCCCGCCATTCTGATTTCTTCCAGTGCGGCGCATACCTAATGGCCGTGTGCGCACATACGGATGCGTCTGCAGGCGCCATGCGGCCAGAAAGGAACCGAGGTGTATACAGTTGGCCTACAGCGAGCTGATCAAAAATTTTGAAAAGATCCGCAGCTATATGCGGGAGTTCTATGTCTACGGGTTCAAAAGCCGCGATGAATACAACGCAAAGAGCGCGCGCAGCTATGACAACGAGCGCCGCAGGATCGAAAGCTGGCTGGGCGATTACATGGGCTTTCACCGGGATGCCGCGGGCAAAAGCGTATTTCTCTCCGTCGACAGCCGGAGCATCCTGCACAATCCACTGTACCAAGCGTTTCGTGCCAAAAGTTTTACAGACAGGGATATCACGCTGCATTTTTATATTCTCGACCTTCTCACGCAAGGCGCGGAGCTGACTTCGGGTGAGATCGCCGATCTGATCTCCGAGCGCTACCTGGCGCGGTATGACGAGCCGATAGTCTTTGACGAATCCACCGTCCGGAAGAAGCTGAAGGAATACGAGCAGCTCGGCCTGCTGACAAGCCGCAGGCACGCGCGTGAGGTGGTATACCGCCGCAGCAATGACGAGGCGATCGATCTGGACACATGGATGGATGCCGCCGCGTTCTTTTCCGAGGCCGCCCCGCTGGGCGTCATCGGCGCGTATCTGCTGGACAAGGGCCAGAGCGTTCCGGCATACTACGGCTTCAAACATCACTATCTGCTCCATGCGCTGGACAGCTCCGTGCTGTGCGATCTGCTTCTGGCGATCGACGCGCGCAGGATGGTCGAACTGACGGTCCGGAATCTCCGCACCGGCGCGGAAAATCAAAGGACGCTTTGCCCACTGAAGATCTATACCAGTACGCAGTCCGGACGGCAGTATCTGCTCGGTCACCACTACCGCAGCAAACGCCTGCTTTTTTTCCGCATCGATGCGATCAAAAAGGCCGTGATCGGAAAGGAAGAGAAAAACTATTCAGCCTATCTGGACGCACAGAAGCGATTTGACAAACATCTCTGGGGCGTGGCCACAGGGTCGGAGCGCGGGCTTGAGCATATCGAGATGACCGTTCGCATCGGCGCGGGGGAACAGTTCATCCTGGACCGGCTGGAACGGGAAAAGCGCCACGGCCGTTGCGAGATGCTCGACAGGCACACCTGCCGTTTCGTCGCCGATGTCTACGACGCGTCGGAGATGCTCCCATGGCTGCGCACCTTTATCGGGCGCATCGAAAAGCTGCAGTGCAGCAATCAGGGTGTGGTGGATACCTTTTTCGAAGATCTGCGGCAAATGCGGGAGATGTACGGAGGTGACGGCCATGCTGTTCAGTGAGATCTACGGCAGCTATTTCAGCACGGTCGCCGCTGTTTTGAAAGAAGCCGCAGCCGGAATGCTGACGGATCAGCGCTTGACGGAGATCGTCCGGAGCAAGGCGTTTGCCGAGAGCATGCTGACCATCCCCACGAACCTGAAAAACGGCACGTGGCCCGTGCTTTTTAAGGACAATACCACTCCCCTGCTCCACGAGCCCAGCATGCCCCTCACCACCCTGCAGAAGCGCTGGATGAAGGCGCTTCTGCTCGATGCGCGCATCGCGCTGTTTGCGCCGAGCGCGAAGGGGCTGGAAGAGGTGCAGCCGCTGTTTCAGCCGGATACCTTTGTCCGCTTCGATCAGTACGGCGACGGTGATCCGTATGAGGACGCCGCTTACATCAGCCACTTTCGCACCGCGCTGCAGGCGCTGCGCGAACATCGAAAGCTGCGGGTAAAATTCCATGGCCATACCGGTGTGCGCCACTGGCTGGAATGCATCCCCTACCGCATGGAGTACTCTGAAAAAGACGATAAGTTCCGCCTGCTGACGCTTGGCGAGCGCCGCTGCGCTGTGATCAAC
>CAKTWY010000186.1 GCA_934630445.1 uncultured Eubacteriales bacterium | reverse complement strand
CAGACGCCACATGCCACTTATACCCTAAAGCGCGGAGCGCTTTATGGTATAATAATCTCAAAATGAACGCAAGCGTTCATTTTGGATACGGGAGTTGGCTGCCGCCGGTTGCGTCAGATCAACGTATGCGGACGGAGCGTATCGTTCGGGTCAAACACAGCACTTTTATGTATGAAATATACCACATATACCGCCGGGCGCAGCTGAGACACCCGGCATATTCAAATGAAAAGATGGGAAGGATATCCATGACAAAGATCGACATTGTTTCCGGTTTTCTGGGAGCGGGGAAGACGACGTTTCTCAAAAAGCTTCTGGCCGAGGCGCTCGGCGGGGAGAAGGTCGTGCTCATCGAAAACGAGTTCGGCGAGATCGGCATCGACGGCGGCTTTTTAAAAGAGTCAGGCGTGGAAATGCGCGAGATGAATTCCGGCTGCATCTGCTGCTCGCTGGTCGGCGATTTCGGCGAGGCGCTTGCCGAAGTGCTTGAAAAGTTTCATCCCGACCGCATCCTGATTGAGCCCTCGGGCGTCGGCAAGCTCTCCGATGTGATCCGTGCGGTGCAGCGCACGGAACAGGGGATGGACGCTGTGCTTGGAAGCCCCGTCACGGTAGTCGACGCACTGAAGTGCAAAATGTACATGAAAAATTTCGGCGAGTTTTTCAATGACCAGGTGGAAAACGCCAGCACCATCGTCCTGAGCCGCACGCAGAAGGCGCGCGCAGATAAGCTGGATGAATGTGTGGCACTTCTGCGGGAGAAAAACCCGGATGCGGCGATCATTACCACGCCGTGGGATGAGCTCGCCGGCGCCGCGCTGCTGGAGGCGATGGAGCGCCCCGACGCGTTTGTCCGCGCGCTGCTCGAAGAGGCGGAGATCTGCCCGGAATGCGGGTGCCATCATGAACATGGACATCACCATGATCACGAGCACGATCACGAGCACGAACACGATCACGAGCACGAGCATGAGCACGAGCACGGACACGAGCATGAGCACGAGCACGAACACGGACACGAGCATGAGCACGGACACGAGCATGAGCACGGACACGGACACGGACACGAGCACGAGCACGAGCATCACGATCATGCGCACCATCATCACCACCATGCGGACGAGGTGTTCACGAGCTGGGGCGCCGAGACGCCGCACAAATACAGCGAGCAGGCGCTTGAGCAGGCGCTCGCGGCGCTGGACGGCGGTGCGTACGGCGATATCCTGCGCGCGAAGGGCATCGTGCCTGCCGAGGACGGCGGCTGGATTCACTTCGACTATGTGCCCGGCGAGCCGGAGCTTCGCCGCGGCGCTGCGGACTATACCGGCAGACTCTGCGTCATCGGCGCAAAGCTTGACGAAGCGGCGCTTGCAGCGCTCTTCGGCCTTTGATCGGGGGGCGTATCGATGGCGATGGACATTCCGGTATATGTCTTTACCGGCTTTTTGGAAAGCGGAAAAACAACGTTTATCCGCGGGGTGCTGAACGATCCGAACTTTACCGAGGATGAGCGCACACTTCTCTTCGTCTGCGAGGAAGGCGTCGAGGAATATGACGAGGCGGTGCTTGCCGCCTCGCGCACCACACTTGTGCCGGTGGAGGACCAGGCGTCCTTCACGCGCGAGTTTGTGGCCGCCTGGCAGGAAAAGACGGGCGCGGACCGCGTGCTGATCGAATATAACGGCATGTGGCGCATCCCCGCGCTGCAGGATGTGATCCCGGAGGCATGGGATATCTACCAGATCGTCGCGACGGTCGACTCGGCGAGCTTCAAGCTCTATATGGACAATATGGGCGACAAACTCTCCGAGATCCTGATGAACGCGGACCTGATCGTCTTTAACCGCAGCACGGAGGAGACGAAGCAAATCATCCGCCGGCGCAATATCCGCCTGCTGAACCGCCAGGCAGACATCTTTTTTGAAGCGGAGGACGGCGCGAGCGAGGATTATCGCGATAAGGCGGAGATGCCGTTTGACAAAACGGCGGACGTGATCGATATCGGCAACGACGATTTCGGCTTCTGGTATATGGACGCGATGGATCATCCGGAGGACTACGATGCAAAGACTGTGCAGTTCCTCGGCATGGTGTATCACGCGCCGAATGTGCCGGAGGGAACGTTCGTCATGGGGCGCTTTGCCATGGTCTGCTGTGCGAATGACCCCGCTTTCATCGGCGTTCTGTGCCGCGGCGTTTCCGGCGCGGAGTATCAGACGCGCGAATGGGCGCATATCACCGCAAAGATCAGGTGCGAGGAGAGCGCGCTCTACCGCGGAAAAGGGCCGGTGCTGTATGTCCGTTCGATGGAGCCGGGCCTTCCGCCAAAGGACGATCTTGTGTACTTCAACTGACGCGCCGGAGAAAAGCGCCGCGTGAGCGGCCGGTCGTGCCGCACATGGCGTTTTACCTGGCCGATGCCGGCAAATTCGGCGCAGTTTTTTCAAAATACCGCAAATAAAACTTGAAAAGTTCAGGAAAATATGATATTATCAATCTTGCTCTGATCATGAAATCATACATTATATATCAGCGCCCTGAGCGCGGGAGGTTTGACATGGAAGTTTTGAAACTGATTCTCACCATTCTGCAGGTGTTGGGTTCTCTGTTCCTGATTACGGTTGTTTTGCTGCAGTCCGGCAAGCGCCAGGGGCTTTCCGGTGCGATCGGCGGCGGAGCGGAGACGTTTTTCGGCAAGAATAAGGGCCGCGCGATGGATGCGATACTTTCCAAGGCTACGACGGTCGTCGCCATCGTCTTCGTCGTGCTCACGATGGCGATCAGTATGATCTGACGTGTCCGCCGCCATACCGGCGGAGCAAACGCGCGTCAAAGAAATTCTGTAATAAAAAGCCTGCCGCTGATCAGCGGCAGGCTTTTTTTGAGGCTGTCATGCGCTGCGCGCCCAGGCGTGCGGCGTTTTTTGTACGCTGCTGAAAAACAGGCGGAAGGCCGCCGGGAGAGAGGAGCGTTTGAAGCGCGTCTCTTCCGGCGGCCGGAGAAAAGCGTGTTTTCCCAGTCAGCGCCGGCCGGCTTTCGGGCTTCCGGCGAGCGCCCGGAGGGTTTCGTTTTCACGCATGGTTTCCGTCAGCTGAGCGGTCAGCTTCATGATCTCCGCGCGGTAATAGCCGACAAGCCCGCTTTGGTCCATGGTGCTTTTCGCATATACGCCCGGCGTCACGCCGACGACCTTCTTGAACATTTTGGTAAAGTGAAACGTATCCGTATAGCCGACGGCGCGCGCCACGTCCTCGACGAGCACACGGCCCGAGTGGAGGATCTCGCAGGCGATCGTCATGCGGTGGCGGATGATGTACGCCTGCGGCGACATGTGCAGATAGCGCTGGAACACATGGTAAAAATATTTCCGGCTCAGCCCCACGTGCGTGGCGAGGTCTTCGATGCGGATGGGATTCATATAGTTCGACTCGATGTACCTCAGCGCCTGCCAGACGTATTCCTGTGTGCCGAAGTCAATGCGCGGCATGTCGCTTTTTTCCTGCACATCGTCGATCAGGTGGGAGAGAATGAGATAAAGCTCGGCGATCATCTTGCAGTAGCGGTTGTAGGTGAGCTTGGACACTTCCACGAGCTGAATAAAATGCCGGCGCACCGCATCATCCCGCTCGTAGGAAAAGATCGGCGTATCGGCCATCAGGCGCGCACGCATCAGATATTTTTCGACATAGGAGCCGAAAAACTCCACCCAATAGAGCACGCATGTCTCATCCTCGTCTGCGCGGAAGGTGTAGTCGAGCTTTGGCGGCACGAGGAAGCCCTGCCCCTCGGCGACAAGAAACTCCTTGTTTGCCGACGAGAGAACGCCCGAGCCCTGCGCGAGATAAGCGAGCATGAGCGTGCCTTCAAAACGGTACGCCGCCGCGCCGGGCGCGCTGAGCGTGCGCCGGCCGCAGCCGTGGATGGTGAGCGTGACGTTGTGCCAGTCCTCGCATTCGGTGATATAATCGGGCTCAATGGGCCGCTGAAGCATGCGCACGCCTCCGTTTCGCCTTTCAGGCCGGGGTGTGGGCCCGGCGCTTTTTCATATTATCATGTGATGGCAAGCGGCCGTATCCGCCTGCGGAACCTTTTGGACAACGGAAAGCAGCATGCTCAGCGCACAGCAGCGGCGCTTGACGTCAAAGGCAGATCTCCGCTTTTTTCCTCCAGGGCAAGCTTGCGGTCAAGCTCCTCCACGAGCGGCAGGAGCTCAAGCGGCCAGGAGATGGTGTAATCGGGCACTTCGCTCTCGTCGCGCGGCTGCTTGGGGTAGCGCGTCGTCCAGTCGAGGAAAACGCTCGTGATGCCCGCAGCGTTCGCCCCTTTGATGTCGCGGCGCAGGTTGTTGCCGACCATGATGATGCGCCGCTTATCCGCCTCCGTCAGCTCAAGCGCGCCCATCGCGGCGCAGAACATCCTGCCGCTGGGCTTGCCTGCGCCGATGGCTTCGGAGTAAATTTTTGCCTTAAAAAACGGGTAAAGTCCGTTTTCACGCAGGATATTCTCAAAGCTTGCAACAAGGCCGTCCGCCACAAGGACGATGTCGTGGCCCGATTCGTACAGCGAGCGGATCATCTCATCCGCACCGGGGATGAAGTCGGCGCGAAGGACCGGGCTGTTTTCCGGCTCTCCGGCGTATACCTGCGTGCGCTCGTCGACGATCGTGTCGCCGCAGTCGATAAAAATAATGGTTTTCTGCATAATTTCCCCTACCTGTTTTTCTGTTTCTCTGGAACGCGCGCCCGTTTGAAAACGAATGGAACGCCGTTCCTTCTCTACATGGAGGACATGTGCCGTCTCCGACGGCACGCCATAAAATCTCAGCGCGTCGCCTCGGAGAGACGACATGGG
>CAKTWY010000185.1 GCA_934630445.1 uncultured Eubacteriales bacterium | reverse complement strand
CCGCGACCTCAAACCATGCGGAAGTCAGTTTTTTCATACATGCCCCCATCCCGCCGCCAGGCGCTTCGAGCGGGCGTTGGAGACGCGCGCGCCCGCGTCCGCCGTGGCTTCGGCGATCTTGCGGTCGCTGATGTACAGGCCGACGTTGAGCCGCGAAAGGTCGTCGCCGTCCGCGCCTGCCGGCTGCGTGTTCTGCGCGACGGTCACCGCGCCACGCGCCGGGAAGTTCGCCGCGCTGACGAGGCCGTCGGTCAAGCCGCGCACCGCGCGCTGCGCCTCGCGGATGCTCTTTTCATAACCTAGTATGAAGCCCTCGCCGGTAAAGCGGCCCGAGCGGGATGATCGCCATGGAAGTATATTCGTCCATGCTGTTCGAGCCGCCGATGCGGTCGGTGCATACAAAGTAATGCTTTCTGTCCGCCACGATATCGGCGATGGGTTTGCCGTCGATCAGGGCGCTTTCGCAGTCGGCGCCCCACAGCCGGTCATCGGTCGCGGTCAGGATAAGGCCGTCTTCATCGTATAGAAGAGCGCACATGCCTTCATAACCGGTCATGTTGCCGTAGGCCTGCGCGAAGGCGCGGCGGTCGACCATGATGGCGACGAGCTTTTCAAAAGTAGCGGAATTGATGGAATAATAGTCGCGGATGTAAAAAAAGGCGTCCGGAACTTTCTCAAAACAGTACATGCCGTTGATGCGCCGCGCGGGCCGGCCTCCTGGGGTGAGACTGAACGTCTCCTGCATGGCGCTTACGATCGTTTCGTTCAGACGTGCGCTGTTGTCGGCATTCAGGTACTGCGTGTTTGCATATGCATCGAGAAGCGTAATCGAGCGGATACGCTTTTCAATCCACGAATCATTGAAATATGCCAGTTTGATGAGACGGTCCGAGGTGCGCGCGTCGTCATACGGATTTTCAAAATAGGAGATATCGGCGTACAGGCGGTAATTGATAATGGGGTCGCTTATAATGGTGTAATAGGTGTTCAGCACAGAACTGAGGTTGCTCGTCAGGATGGCGTTTGACTGCGTGACATGGCTGCGCATGTTCGAGGTGAGGTTCTCGAGCATCTGTGTGCGCAGCGCGTTATAAAAGTAGAAGCCGAGGCCTGTGAACCCAAGCACGGTAAAAAGCCATATGAATATCAAAATGGATCTGATTTTTAAGCGCATTGCGCCAGCCCGCCTTTGCCTGTATGCGCCGGGTCCACGCGCGGCTGCCGTATGCAGCGCGCGGACCCAGCGGTTGTCATCTTCTCGTGCATATTATATAATTGGAGGACGCTGTATGTCTATCATTATATTTACTTTTTACCACAATTTGCGATATTAAGTAAAAATATTCGTCATGCAAGTAAAATAATTCAATGCTTTTGCACGGTTCATCCGCTAAAATGGACACATCGACCAACGAAAGTTGGAAATACAGAGGAGGAGCTTATGAAAAGGAAGACACTGCTGAAAATCCTGGCGGCGCTCATGGCTTTGATGCTTTTGGGCGGCTGCGCGCAGCCGGCGGCACCGGGGAACGCGCCGGAAAATCCGTCAGATGCGGCGCCGCCTTCGGACGCGTCCGGCAACGCGCAAGCGGAAAAGGTGAAGATCACAATGTACACCGAGTGGGTGGGCACGCACCCCTTTACCGGCTATTTCAACTCCCGCCTGGACGCCTTCAAGACAGCGCATCCCGAAGTTGAGGTGGAAGTCGACGAACTGGCCGGCAACACCACCGCTACGATGGACGGCAAACTCAAGATCGCCATTTCCGCGGGGGAGCTGCCAGATGTGTTCACTACGGCGGACGCGAGCATTATGAACCTGGCCAAAGAGTCGAACCTTTTATATGAACTGACGGATCTGATCAATGGCGACGAGGCGTTCAAGTCCCATCTCGATATGAATGACCTCGCCACATGGAACGGCGGCACGGACCACATTTATGCCGTCAACGGCTATAAAGAGGTTTTTGGTTTCTTCTACAACAAGCAGCTGCTGGAAAAAGCCGGCTACAGCTCCTTCCCCACTACCTGGGAAGACTTTTGGAAGCTGTGCGACGCGCTGAGGGCGCAGGGCGTCGCGCCCATGTCGCTGTGTACGACGACGGCGTGGCTTTCCAGCACGACCTTTTTCTCCCTTCTGAGCGAAGCGGGGGAAACGGGAAAAGCGTTGGCGCATACCACGGATGTGACCGATTACACCGGGCCTGAGTACGTACACGCCGCCGCGCAGCTCCAGAAGTGCTTCCAGGAATATACTACGCCCGATGCGCCCGGATCGGATCTCACAGTCGCGATCAACAATTTCCTCACTGGCCAGACCGCGATGATCGTCGACGGCGCATGGAGGATTGAGGAGTTCACAAGCCCGGAGACAAGCCAGATCGGCGATTATGTCGGCGTGGCGCGCCTGCCCGGGAACGGTGCCGTGTCCTATCCCGGCACGGGCTTCTTCTGCGGATCGAAGGATGAGGCAAAGGCAAAAGCTGCCTATGAGCTCATCAAGAGCTTTATCGGTGCGGACGGGCAGGCAGAAGCGCTCTCGATGATCGGCGCGATTCCCACGTCGACGAGTCTTGATGTGTCAAATCTCGGCCTGCATCCGCTGATGACGGATATTCTCGATCTGCGCGATAACCTCGACTACTATGTCACGAGCTGCTGGCGTGTATACAGCGCGGCGACGCGTGCGATCGTCTCGCAGGAGCAGGCAGCGCTCGGCATGGGGCAGATCACGCCCGAGGAGTATTGCAAGAACCTGACAAACGCCAACGCATAATTTGAACGGACCGGGCCGCGCTCCGGCGCGGTCCGGTCCGTTTTCTGATCTTTTCTTGGAAAGGAGAGCCCATGGATTCCAAAAAATGCCGGCTTGGCATCGTTTTGTTCCTGCTGCCATGTATCGTGCTGTTCCTTTTTTTCTTTGCCTATCCGATCGTATCGGTTTTCGTCACGAGTTTTGCCGAATGGCGCCTCGGCAAACAGATCACCTTTGTGGGGCTGGATAATTTCAGACGCCTTCTCGCGGATGAAAACGTCATTATGGCCGCGAAGAATACCGGCGTATGGATGTTGATGCACTGGTTTATCCTGACGGGAACGGCGCTTCTCGTGGCGCTCATGACCACGACGAAAACAGCCATCACCCGTTTTGTCAAGGTCTGCTATCTGATCCCCAATATGATCCCCATGGCGGTGATCGGCTTCCTTGCCTATTTTATCTACAGCCCCACCATCGGGCTGGTGAACGGCTTTGTCAGCCTGCTTACAGGCGAGCCGTTTGTACATAACTGGCTGCAGGATCAGCATACCGCATTTTGGACGGTGTCGTCGACATTCATTTTATACGGCGGCGTGTTCACGCTGCTTTTGTCGACGCAGATCGCGGCGATCTCTCCGGAAGTCATCGAATCGGCGCGTCTGGAATGCAGAAATGAATTCCAGGTCAAGCGCTATATCGTTGTGCCGCAGATCAAAAATATGCTCGGTACGGTGCTCATTATGGCGACGGTGCAGTGCCTGAAGACCTTTGAGGTCATTTATCTGACGACATCGGGCGGCCCGCGCAATATCACACTGAATCTTCCGATCCTCATCCACCGCACGGTGATCAACAATTCCAATTTCGGCTATGCAAACGCAATTTCGGCAGTGACGATTCTCATCGGCGCACTGTGCATGGGCGTCATAGCGCTCGGCTTCCGCATGGGGCAGAGCGATGCGTACTGACGCGGAAAAGAGAGGAGCAGCCATGAAACATATCCTGTCCAAGGGCCTGTGCGCGGTGTTTCTTATCTTTATCGTAGCCATTTCGATCGCGCCGCTTATCTGGGGATTGATCTCTTCCTTCAAAACAAATGGAGAAATTATTGATTCAGCCTTCAGCCTGCCGGCACGGCTGAATACCGCAAACTATATCAATGCGTTTCGCAGCACGCCGTTGACGCAGTACCTCGTCAACAGCGCCGTCATCACCCTGCTCACGATCGCTGCCGGGCTTCTTCTCTTTTCCATGGCGGCGTATGTGTTTGCGCGCTTCCGTTTTTTCGGGCGTGGGGCGCTTTACGCGGCCATCGCCATGTCGATGTTCATCCCGCCGGCAGCCATCGTTTACCCGATCTACATGCTGGTCAACCGCATCGGTCTTTACAACACCAAGGCGATTCTTGTGATCGCGTATCTTGCCCTTTCGATGCCGAGCTGTATTTATGTCCTCAGAAGCTATTATCTGAGCATTCCGCGCGGTATCGACGAATCGGCCTATATCGACGGGGCGGGTTTTTTCCGCACATTCTTCGCGATCATGCTGCCGCTCGCAGGGCCGGGGCTGGCGACAAGTGCAATCCTCATCTACCTGACAAGCTGGAACGATTTTCTCTACGCACTGATCTTGACGTCGGGCAACAAGGCGCGCACGGTTTCAGTGGCACTGTCGCAGTTTTTAAGCAGCTTCGGCAGCGACTACGGCCAGCTTTTTGCAGCATCTGTCATTGTGGTCATGCCGAGCATCATTCTGTATCTCATCCTGCAAAATCGTGTGGAATCGGCGCTGATCGCCGGTTCGGTCAAAGGATAAGGAGTCGTGTATATGGATATATCAAAATATTTAACCCCGTACCGATATGGCAAGCCCGTGCTTGAAGCCTCAGGACGAAAGGGGGCGTATGACGAACTTGCCGTCGACTGCCCGCATGTTTTTTTCCACAACGGCCGGTACTATATGCTGCACGTCGGCTTCGACGGAAAAGGCTATCAGACGGGCCTCGCCGTCAGCGACGATCTCTTTCACTGGTACGATGACGCGCCCATCCTGGTGCGCGGCGGCGACGGCTGGGAGAAAATCGGCCCTGCCGGC
>CAKTWY010000184.1 GCA_934630445.1 uncultured Eubacteriales bacterium | reverse complement strand
GCAGGATGGAGAAGCGGTAGCATCCTTTTTCACATACGAGGTCCGCGGGGTAAAAATCGCTCTTATCATCCATCCCAAAAGTGATTACCCGCTGGGAAAGGCCTTCGACCGCCCTGCGCACGTGTTCGTCATCGCCGTTTGCGATCACGGCGCCGCGCTCCGGCACGAGCGAGGCGAAGCGGCGGAAAGATGCGATAATATCATCGATGCCGCTGAAAAAATCGAGATGATCCGCGTCGATGTTGAGGATGACCGCCACCGTCGGATGAAAGCTCAAAAACGAATTGCAGTATTCGCATGATTCGGCGATGATCAGCCGGTCTGCGCCGATGCGCAGCGTTCCGCCAAGAGAAGGAAGGTACGCCCCAACCATGACGGCAGGATCAAGCCCGGCCTCGATCCCGCACGCCGAGGCCATCGAAGTGGTTGTCGTTTTGCCGTGCGTGCCGGCGATGCACAGCGCCTGACCGTATGTTTTCATCATCGAGCCCCACGCCTCGGCCCGTTCCCATATAGGGATATTCTGCGCGCGGGCGGCGGCGATCTCAGGGTTGTCGTCATGCACAGCGGCAGTGCGGATCACGAGCGCCGCGCCGGCCACCTGCTCGCCGTGATGGCCGATGTGCACTGCGGCGCCGAGCGCGCGCAGCTTTGCAAGCGTGTCGCTGTCGCTGCGGTCGGAGCCGGAAACGATGCCGCCGCAGTGGATCAACAGTTCCGCCAGCGCGCTCATCGACACGCCGCCGATGCCGACAAGGTAGATCGGTTTTTTTTCCTTTATACAAAGATGCAGGATATCTTCAGTCATAATACCATCCAATCCGCGATAAAGCCTTGCCCGAGAGAAAGGCCGCATGCAGGTGATCGGTGCGCAGGCCGTATAAGGGCCAAAACGAACCGTGTAAATCATTATATGCCATTTTCAGCCAAATATAAAGTATGCACGCCAAATTTTGCATGGAAAGCTGAAAAAGAATTTCCTGGCGCATTGCGGACGGCCAATTCTTACAATTTGATGACTTGCGCGGTGTAAATTGCAATGGCGGCGGAAATAGTGTAAACTATAAGCAGATGCATGCAGCGCGGTATAACGCTTTCTGCGCGGAGCGCATATGAGGAGGATGTTTATGAAAGTATTGATTCTGTCGGTTACAGCTGGATTTGGGCACCATGCCACGGCGAATGCGATCGAGAATATGCTGCGTGAACGTGGGGTGGCGGTGAACACGGTGGATGTATATAAGACCGTCAACCGCTTTTTATATGACGCGATCGACAAAGGGTATTTGCTGGCGTCCAAGTACACGCCGGAAATTTACCGTGCGGTGTATACCTATCTTGACCAGAAGGACAAGATGGACGATAAATACAATATTACCAGTCTGGTGAACCTTCTCTGCGCGCTGAAGTTTGAAAAATCCATCGAGCGCTATTCGCCGGATGTGATCATATTCACCCATATTTTTGCCGGGCGCATTGTCAATGAGCTGAAGTCGCGCGCAACGATCCGCATACCGGCGATCGGGGTGCTGACGGATTATACCTTTCATCCCTTTTGGGAAGATGTGCCGCAGGTGGAATATGTCGTCACGGCAAACGAGCTGCTGACCCATCAGGCGGAAAGGAAGCAGATCGCGCGCGCGCGCGTGCTGCCCCTCGGCATCCCCATTCATCCGAAATTTGCAAACATGCTTTCAAAGGAGGAGGCGCGCGCGCGCCTGGGGCTGAAGGAGGATCGCACAACGGTGCTGGTCATGGCCGGCAGCATGGGCTACGGCAACATGAGCACCATCGTCGACCAGATCCGCAGCATCGACCGCAGCTTTCAGATCATCGCCGTGTGCGGAAATAATAAGCGCCAGTACAAAAAGCTCTCCGAATATAAAGAGGAGAAGGGACTTACAGGCCTGATGGTGCTCGGCTTTGCCGACAATGTCGAGGTGCTGATGGATGCGGCAGACTGCATCGTGACCAAGCCGGGGGGCCTGACGGTGAGCGAGGCGCTGGCCAAAAAACTCCCGATGATTCTTGTCAACCCCATCCCCGGCCAGGAGGAGCGCAATGTCGAATTCCTTTTGAACAACGGCATGGCCATGATGGTGACACGCACTTTTCCGCTTGACGAGGCGGTGTATGAAATGTTTACCAATCCGACGCGTATCCGCATTATGGAAGAGAATATCCGCGTCATCAGCAAGCCGAACGCCACCCGGGATCTGTGCGACTTCGTGATGAAGCTGGCGCAGAACGAGGAGGCATAACCGGCGGCTGCGACCCCGATATCAATAAAAGATTGAGCAAGCGGCGCTGCAAGTGAGTTGCAGCGCCGCTTTTGCGCTTCGCCTTTCTCAGCACTTTGAAAAACATCTGAACGGCGTGCGGAATATACTGCTGATAGCGGTGCGCAGCGCATCTGCGCGCTGCAGGAAAGGAGTGATTGATTTGCCGGATTGTGAAAAAGCGACGATTGCAGTGATCGGCGGAGACGCGCGCAGCGCATATCTGTGTGACCTGTTCCTGAAAGACGGGTTTGCCGTGCGCGCCTTTGCCCTTGAAAAAGCGGCGCTGGCAGTCGGCGCCGCGCATGCGCCGTCGGCGGAAAACGCTGTGCACGGCGCGGTTGCTGCGGTGCTGCCCATACCGCTGACACGCGGCGCGCAGATCCTGAATGCCCCGCTTTCAGACGGCGTATTTACAATAACGGAAATTTTCAGTGCGATGCGGCCGGAAATACTGCTTCTGGCGGGCGGCGCTGCGGACGCGGCCTGCGCCTGCGCAAAGGAGTACGGCCTTACACTGACCGACTACTTAAAACGGGAAGAATTAGCCGTTAAAAACGCTGTTCCTACGGCGGAAGGCGCGATCGCCGCCGCCATGCAGGCGCTTCCGATTACGCTGCATGGCGCAAAGTGCCTGGTCACAGGATATGGCAGGGTGGCGCGCCCCCTCGCGGCGAAGCTGCATGCACTCGGCGCGCATGTTACAGTCGCCGTCCGGCGGGAAGCGGATTTCGCCCTTTGCTATGCTGCCGGCCTGGAGAATATCCATATCGATGACATCAGGGGAAACGCCGGAGCGTTTGATGTCATTTTCAATACCGTGCCCGCCGTGCTTTTTACCGAAACTGTCCTTGCGCATGTGAGGAAAGATACGCCTGTGATCGACCTTGCCTCCAGACCCGGCGGTGTGGAGCGCGCCGCCGCCGCGCGGCTCGGCGTACAGCTGATCGAGGCGCTGTCCCTGCCGGGAAAGGTCGCGCCGCTGAGCGCGGCGCGGGCGATTCGGGATACGATTTATACCATATTGAGAGAGGAGGCCGTGCTTACGTGCTGAGAGACAAAAAAATAGGTTTCGCGCTTTGCGGCTCGTTCTGCACCTTTGGCGCAGCGATACCGGAGATTGCAAAGCTTGCCGCAGCAGGGGCGCAGATCACACCCATTATGTCGTTTAATGCGTATCATACAGATACGCGCTTTGGCCGCGCAGAGGATTTTGTCCGCACGATCGAGGAGATCTGTGCGCAGAAGATTCTTCATACACTGACCGATGTCGAGCCGATCGGCCCGAAAGGTGCGCTTGACCTGCTGATCATCGCGCCCTGCACGGGAAACACCCTTGCAAAGCTGAACCATTCCATAGCGGATACGCCGGTCACGCTCGCGGTAAAATCGCATTTGCGCAACGCGCGGCCCGTGCTCATCGCGGTGTCGACCAACGACGCGCTTGCAGGGGCGGCGGAAAATATCGGCGGACTCCTTGCACGGCGGCACATTTTTTTTGTGCCCTTCGGGCAGGATGATCCGCAGAGGAAGCCGCGCTCGCTGATTTCTGAAATGACGCTGATCCCTGAAGCGGCCGAGGCGGCGCTTCAGGGCGAACAGATCCAGCCCATCCTGATTTAAACAAAAACAAGGCGTGCGGAAAAACTTCCGTACGCCTTGTTTTATTGCCATGTCCTATTTGGCTGCCGCCGCAGCAGGGCGCTTCATACCGAGAATTTCAGGCCGCGCCGCGCAGATGACGAGCGCGACAGCGACGGTGATGATCGCCTCGGGCACCATGTAGCTCGCGTTGTATCCGAGCGAATAGATAACGGCAGGCGTGCCTTCCGGCGCGTATGAGGCGTAGAGGAGCACGCCGGAAAGGAAGCTGCAGAGAAAGCGGAGGAAACAGGTACCGATCACGCTGACTGTCACTGCCACATAGCAGTTTTTAAAGGGTTTTGCCAAAACGCCTGCAAAGCCCAGCACCATGTAGGCGAGAACATAATCGAGCATGATCATGCCGAAAAAGGCGAGCGCTGTGCCTGCCGGAGGCGCATAGAGCTTGCCGAGGAGCATCTGCAGACAGGCGTTGACAAAGCCGGTCATAAGGCCCCACTTGACGCCGTGCCGGTATGCGATGATGATGAAGGGCAGCATGCTCACCGCTGTGACGGAGCCGCCCTGCGGCATTTCAAAGAGGGTGATCTTTGCGAGGATGGTGCCGAGGGCGATCATGATCGCGCATTCGACAAGCGTACGGGTCGTGTTTTTTACTGGCATGGAAAACGCTCCTTTGTGGATGCGCCGCGGCCGCGGCGCATTTTCCGCTTTTAGTACATAAAAACAAAAGCGCCCGTGGCAAAAGCCACAGGCGCGACGAGGTCAATCGTTCGAAACTCCCTACGCCGGCATTACCCGGATCAGGTGAAGGGTTAAAGCAACCGCTTTTCTCAGCCTGTGACAGCACCCCTGTTTTTATGTCCGTTAGACAGTATAGCAGTGCATGTGGGAAAAGTCAAGGCGGAATGCAGATATTTGCCGGACAATGGCGTTTGCGCAGGGTGGCGCGCGGCTGGTGACTGTGGTAAAATAATCTCAAAATGATCGC
>CAKTWY010000183.1 GCA_934630445.1 uncultured Eubacteriales bacterium | reverse complement strand
CATTCCATGCTGTCTGCGGCCTGCTGTATCGAGAAGACAACGCACTTACGCCTTACATCCTGCGTTTTGCTGTGTAGGTGTACACACTACGCTGTGACGATGCTGCTTGCCTCCTGCAGCTTCAGCATCTCAATGGCCTGCTCGCGCATTTTATACTTTAAGATCTTACCCGCGCCGTTCATGGGGAAGGCGTCGACAAACGCGACGTAGCGCGGCGTCTTGTGCTTGGCCATGTGCGTGCGCACATAATCCTTGAGCTCTTCCTCGGTCATGTGCTCGCCCTCTTTTAAGATGACATAGGCCATGATTTCCTCACCGTACTGCTTGTCGGGCACGCCGATGACCTGCGCGTCGCTCACCTTGGGATGGGTGTAGATGAAGTCCTCGATCTCCTTGGGATAAATATTCTCGCCGCCGCGGATGATCATATCCTTGATGCGTCCGGTGATCTTGTAATACCCTTCGCTGTCGCGCACGGCGAGGTCGCCTGTGTGGAGCCAGCCGTCGGCGTCGATAGCTGCGGCAGTCGCTTCCGGCATTTTGTAATAGCCCTTCATGATATTGTAGCCGCGGGCGACGAACTCGCCGACTTTGCCGTCGGGCAGCTCCTCGTTTGTTTCAGGGTCGACGATACGGCACTCGACGCCGGGGAGCGGGCGGCCGACGGTGTTGACGCGCCGCTCGAGCGAATCGTCGACACGGCTCTGCGTGCAGCCGGGAGAGGCTTCTGTCTGGCCGAAGACGATGGTGATCTCCTTCATGTTCATACGGTCGACAACATCCTGCATGACCTTGATGGGGCAGGGGCTGCCGGCCATGATGCCGGTACGCATGTGGGAGAAATCGGTCTTTGAAAAGTTTTCATGCTCCAGCATGGCGATGAACATGGTGGGCACGCCGTGGAAGCAGGTGATTTTTTCACGATTGATGCACTCGAGCGAAACGCGCGGGGAGAAAGCGGGGATCGGCGAGAGCGTAACGCCGTGCGTCATTGCCGCTGTCATGGCGAGCACCATACCGAAGCAGTGGAACATCGGCACCTGGATCATCATGCGGTCCGCGGTGGAGAGATCCATGCAGTCGCCAATGGTTTTGCCGTTGTTGACGACGTTGTAGTGCGTGAGCATGACGCCCTTCGGGAAGCCGGTGGTGCCGGAGGTGTACTGCATATTGCAGACATCGTTTTTGTTGATCGCCAGCGCGCGGCGGTATACTTCCTCTACGGGAACGCTCTCGCCCATGGCGAGCGCTTCCTCCCAGGAGAGGCAGCCGGGCTGTTTGGAATCGATGGTGACGATATTGCGCAGGAAGGGAAGGCGCTTTAAATGGAGCGGCTGGCCAGCTTCGGCGTCTGCCAGCTCAGGGCAGAGATCGCGTATGATGCCGACGTAGTCGGAATCCTTGTATCCGTCGACCATGATGAGGGTGTGCGAGTCGGACTGGCGCAGGAGATACTCGACTTCGTGAATTTTATACGAGGTGTTGACAGTCACGAGCACGGCGCCGATTTTGGTCGTGGCCCAGAAGGCGATGTACCAGGCGGGCACGTTGGTGGCCCAGACGGCCACGTGGCTGCCCTGCTTGACACCCATGCCGATGAGCGCGCGCGCAAACTGATCGACATCGTCGCGGAACTGCGCATACGTGCGCGTATAGTCGCAGGTCGTATAGCGGAAAGCGTACTGATCGGGGAACTCCTCTACCATGCGGTCGAGCACCTGGGGGAAGGTCAGGTCGATGAGCGTTTCCTTCTCCCAGACATATTTGCCGGTTTTGGCGTTGTTGTCGTAGAGGTGCTGACGGGCGTGTCCCTGACCGATATACCGGTCCATGAAATTGGCGAAATGGGGGAAAACGACGGCCGCGTCGCTCAGGTTCGGCGCCCAGCGCTTGACCCATTCGAGGGAGACGTACCCCTCGTAATTGATGGAGCGCAGGGAGAGCATCATATCGTCGATGGGCAGATCGCCCTCGCCCATAAAGCGGTATTCGACCTTGCCGTCTTTCATGACGGAATCCTTCGCGTGGACATATTTAATGTATGCGCCGAGGTTTTGCACCGTGGTTTCAGGCGCTTCGCCGGCGACGCGGTACGGGTGATGGATGTCCCACAGGGCGGCGACGTTGTCGCTGGCGACCTCGTTCAGGATTTTGGCAAGGCGCTTGGTATCGCTGTAAACGCCGTTTGTCTCCACCGCCAGGGTGACGCCGGCCGCTTCCGCCACGGGGGCGAGGCGGCGCAGGGCCTTTATGACCACTGCGTCGTCGACCTCGCCGTCCGGGAAGGCGAACTCGTCGGCGAGCACGCGGATAAACGGCGTTTTGAGCTTGCGGGCGAGGTCGATATACTGCGAGAGCTCTTCAAACGTCTCGTCGGCGCGCTCGGCATATTTCAGTGCGCAGCCCGACGACAGGCATGGGATCTCAAGGCGGAGGGCGGCGAGCTTCTTTAAGGTATCGGGCAGGGCGGCGGGCGTAAACGGTTTTGCGCGCACGGCGAAAATTTCATTGCCGAGTCCGCGGACCTCAATGCCGTTAAAGCCAAAGTCCTTTGCCATGGAATAGATATCCGACCAGCCAAAATCGGGGCATCCAAGTGTTGAAAAGGCGATTTTCATAGTAGTCTCCTCCAAGCTAATCAAAATAAAAAGCCCCTGAAGCAGAATTTCTGCTTCAGGGGCGATGATATACCGCGGTACCACCCTGGTTGCCGCGCTGAAAACGCGGCCGCTTAAAAAGGTTCCAACAAACCTCCGGCGAAGATAACGGCGCCAGCCGAAGCGCCCTACTTGCGTGTGTGTTGGGGCGCCCTGCTCGGGAGAGAGGGGAATCGGTCTTGCGTACCGGCTTTACAGCTGCCGCCGGCTCTCTGAAACGCGTTGTGACTGCATCCGGACTCCGTCATCGCATTTGTATTTTGAAATTATCCATAGTATATTCGATGGCGCGTTCTTTGTCAATGCGTTATTTGCAGGCAAACTGCACAAAATTAAAAACCGGTACGGACGGCAAAGAAGCGAAAAGAAGCGGCTCAGCCCTCGTAATCGTCTTCGTTTTCCCAGCTGTGCCAGACGTTCTGTACGTCGTCGTTATCCTCAAGCATATCGAGAAGCTTGCGCATGTTTTTCATATCCTCGTCGCTTGTAAGGGTAACGGTCGTCTGGGGGAGCATCTCCACGTCTGCCTCGATGAAATTATAGCCGAAAGCTTCCAGCTTTTCACGAACTGCGCCGAAGTCGTTGGGGTCGGTGGTGACTTCAAACACCTCATCCTGCGACTCAAAGTCGAGCGCACCGGCTTCAAGGGCATTCATCATGACCTCGTCCTCATCGAGCGCACCGCGCTCAATAATGAGCACGCCTTTTTTGTCGAACTGCCAGGATACGCAGCCGGTCGCGCCCAGGCCCTTGCCGAACTTGTCGAAATAGTGGCGCATATCGCCGGCGGTGCGGTTGCGGTTATCGGTCATGGTTTCAACAATAACAGCGATACCGGAGGGGCCGTAGCCTTCGTAAGTGATGCTTTCAAAAACGGCAGAATCGTTGCCGGTGCCGCTGTACTTTTGAATCATGCGCTGAATATTGTCATTGGGCACATTGCTCGCGCGGGCTTTGGCGATGATATCGCGCAGGCGAGAGTTCGACACCGGGTCAGGTCCGCCCTCGCGGATGCATACGGCCATCTCACGGCCGATTTTTGTAAAAATTTTGGCGCGCTTGGCGTCGGAGGCTTCTTTTTTGTGGGCGATGTTCTTCCATTTCGAATGACCGGACATAATATTTAAAACTCCTATTACGAAAAAGTATCATTAACCTAAATATATTATCATAATCCGTGTATAAAATGCAAGCCCTCTGCAAAGAATTATGGTGTAAAAGTGAGGTGAAGCAGAAATGGATTTCAACCAGAATCAGAACAAAAACCAGAACCAGAATCAGAACCAGCAGAAGAATAAGAACCAGAACAAAAATCAGAACCAGAGTCAGAATAAAAATCAGAACCAGAATCAGCAGGACGTTCAGAACAATTTCTAATTGAGCTGACACAATCAAAACAAAACTGTTTGACGGGCAGGCGATCCGCTTTTGCGGATCGCTGCCCGTCTTTTTTCAATCAGTGGGTCTCAGGAAAAAGGCTGGCGATATGCGGCGCGCAGCAGCACTCAAAAAGCTCGTTCAGGCGCGCCTCGTCGCCTTGGAGATAGAGCCAGCCGAACAGCGCTTCAAGCGCGGTTGCCAGTGCGTAGTCCTCATGTGAGGCGCTTTTCGGAAGTGTTTTGGGTTTGGCGTTCCTCCCGCGCAGGAAAACGGCGTGCTCGTCCTCACCGAGCAGAGCGGGCATTTCTCTGGCGTAGGAAGCCTGCGCCTCGGCACGCACAATGGCGACCGTTCGCAGATGGATCTTTTTCACATTGGCGGCGCCGCCGTGGGTGAGGACATATGTGCGGGCCATCAGCTCAAAAATACAGTCGCCCACGTGCGCAAGGCCGAGCGTGGGGAGGGAGAGCAGCTCCTCGCGGGATAGGTGGGGATGAAAATAATCAGTCATATTTGTTACCGCCGAAGATCAGAATTCCGCCGATACCGGCACGGACAATATTATACTTGAATCAGGAAAGAATTTCAATTAGAATAAAGATATAAACCCTGTCCGGAACAGGAATGAGAGAGGGAAAAAGAATGAAATACAAATTGATAGGGAAAACAGGGATCAAGCTGTCGCGCCTTGGGTTTGGATGCATGCGCTTTCCGGAAATGATGAAGGACGGGAAAAGTGTTGTAAACGATGAACTGACTTTTCCGCTTCTGCGGCGCGCATACGAGCTTGGCATCAACTATTTCGACACGGCGTGGGGATATTGCAACGGCGACAGCCAGCGCGCGGTGGGCGCTGCGCTGCACGATGTGCGCGATA
>CAKTWY010000182.1 GCA_934630445.1 uncultured Eubacteriales bacterium | reverse complement strand
GCCGCAGAAATCGAGGAGATAGCCGCAGTCGAAAAGCGACGCGCCTTCGTATATGCTCCCCTCAAGATGGCCGTGCCGCGCGCGCACGGCGTGCACGCCGATGCCCTTATATTCAAAATCCATCCCGGGCCGCGCCGCAAAAATGCGCTCGTCCGGGATGCCCAGCTCCGCCGCCTTTTTCAGGCAGCTGACCGGAATGACAAAGCGGCAGTTCGATTCGCGCACGAGGCGCTCGCACGTGCCCTCGTGAAAATGGTCGGAATGCTCATGCGTGATAAACAGCAGATCGAGGTCCGGCCCGATGTCGCCGGTCTGCACGGGAGAGGGGCGCTTCCTCGTCGCGTCCTCCAAAATGAGGTCGAAGGCGACCATCTTCCCCCCGCCGGTGAGGATCCAGCCGTTGTTCCCCGTCCAGTATACGCCGACGCCGCCGTTTTCAAATGTCTGATTCATGCGCAGCACTTCCTTCTTTCCGTTTCTTTTTCTATATCCGGCGCAGGCGTTTTCACACACGCACCAAAACCAAAAGGCCCGCCGCGGAACAAGATCCGCGGCGGGCCTTTTCGTCTCTCTTACTCGGAGCGCCTCAGCCGCTCGCAGATGATGCGGACAAACTTCACCATCAACGGGATGTATGTCGCCAAAAAGACGACCGCCGTCACAATGAGAATCGGGCGGCGCTTCTCCTTCGGCACGCAGAGGCCCAGCATCACGCCAATTGCGCAAAGGCACAGTTTGATCAGGGCGAGATCCTTCCAGCCGGAACGCCTGACATACTCATCCGCGCAGTCAAAAAGCTCCCCCGCACGCGAGCGCGCGCAGGCTGGTATGCTGATATACGGTATCTTCATCGCCGGCACCACCTTTCAAGAACAGTATATAACAAAAAAACGTTTTTTACAATCACCTGTCGCTTTTGAAATACGAAACGATTGCATTGGCCGTGCTCGCCGCCCACTCCTCCTGCCGCGCCCCGGTGATCATCCACTGAAAATCCCAGGGGTTGGGCATAAAGCCCACCTCGTAAATAAACGACGGCGTCCACGTGCCGCGCGAGACATAGTGGTTGACGACGCGCAGGCCCTTGCTCGCGCGTCCAAGCTCCGCAAGCGTATTGTCGTGCACCGTTTTGGCCAGGCCGCGTGCAACTGCGTCTTTATAAAAAACGGAGCCTCCGGCGATCTTCCCGATGTCCACATTGTCATTCATGCTGTTTGCATGAACAGAGATGAACATGTCAGGCCGTGCCTGGCGCGAGATATCCAGACGCCTGGCAAGCGACACGTCCGTATCGTCCGTCCGCGTCATGATGACCTCTGCGCCGAGCGCTTTCAGGCGTGCTTCCAGCTTTAAGGCGTTCTGGAGGTTCACAGCCTTTTCCGGATACTGCGCGCCGAGCGGCCCCACGGCGCCGGGCGCGTCGCCGCCGTGTCCGGGGTCAACGACGATGCGGATGCCCGCGAGCGGGCGCTCGCCCGGCGCGGCCTTGACGGGACGTTTGAGCTTCAGGTTCATACCGGTATCCGTCATCTCGATGTAATAGCCCTCGATATGCTTCCCCTCGCGCAGGGGAAGCGTATAGGTCAGCCGGTTTTGCGACAGAAGCGCCTGCGCGCCCGAAACCAGCGCGCCGTCAGGGAGCGCGCCCAGCTGCGCGCCGCCCGACGAGGTGGGCATACTGAGCGTGAGCTTCTCCCCGTCAAACGACGCGGTGGCCGCGACAGGGGCGTTCAAGGTAAAAGCGACCGTGTCCCACTTCTCCCCCACCGCATACGACACAGCCGTCACCTTCGGACGGTAGGGCAGCTGCGTGGCATATGTCTTGACGCCGCTTTTTTTGACCCATTGCCCCATCGACAGGCGGACATAATCGCCCGTCATGCCGGTAACATAGTCGCGCATGCCCCTGCACAGCTCATAATTGGACGACGAGGCAGATGCATCCGAATGCGTATCAAGCCCGTCTGTGATCACCTCGGCGTAAAACGGCGCCCCCTCCTGCACGACAACGACAGGGTTCGGCGCGGTGCGCGCTTTGCTTTTCCCCGCATATGTCATGGTATAAACAGGCGCTTTGAACGTAATAAGCCTGCCGGAGGAAGAAGCGGCGGGCAGCGTCACCTTCCGCGAATAAGTCGTCGGATACGCGCCGGAAGGCGACGGTTTGACAGAAGATGCGGCATACAGCGTATACGTATTGCCCATAAATTTCGCCGTGACTTTCGCGCCGATGGGAGCGGTGCACCGCAGCGTCACCGTCTCGCCCGGGCGCCGGTATTCCGGCTTCTGCGGAAAAACGGACGACGCGGGGATCTCCGCAGCGCTCATCGGCTCCGGCTTTGAAGCCGACGGCGGCGTGCCGCGATAGATACTGCGTGTCACGCTCTGCCCACCCTGCGTGAACGTGAAGGTGTTCGCCCCCTTTTCAAGCGCCACAAACGCGCCGAAAAAACCGTCGGAGGAACGGTTCTCCACTGGCTTTCCGTTTAAGCAGAGCGCCTGACCCGCGTCAGACGTGCCGCAGATATAAAAATTTTCGTACGCCGTGCTGATATTGGACAGCGGGCGCGCCACCGCAAGGGGATATTTCGCTTCCGCCGTGTCCGCGCCGTCCTGCTCCTGCGCGCCGTACATAGCCTGGAAGACGGACACGAGCGCGGGGTAGGCCGTGATGGTCTTGATGCGGAAAAAGATGCTCCCCGCCACTTCGGGATAAGACCGGTTCATTTCGACCTGGCGTCTGATCTCCTCCACGCCGTACCATGGGCTGGAGGGGTCGCTGTTCCCGGCGCGGTATGCCCCGTGCCCGATATAGAGCTTCACATCCGTTCCCTTTACGGTATCCGACCACCAGGCGACGAGTTTTTCATAATCCGCGGCGGTATTGCCGATGTTCCAGTAGAGCTGCGGCGCGATATAGGTCAGCCAGCCGTTTTTGACCCATTTGCGCGTGTCGGCATAGTGGTCGTAATAACTCTGGCCGCCGCTGGTATCGCTCCCGAGCGGATTGCTTTTTTTGTTCGCCCAGATGCCGAAGGGGCTGATGCCGAAGGCGCAGTCAGGGTCCGCCTCCCTGATCGCCGCGCCGAGGTCGCGGATGAGGACGTCGACGTTATTGCGCCTCCAATCCTTGATATTGGTAAAAGAGCCTTTGTACTGCTGATACGTCGCCGCGTCGTCAAACTCCGCAGACGGATAAAAATAATCGTCGAAATGGATGCCGTCCACATCATATTTGCGCACGATCTCCAGCACGCCGTCAATGAGCAGCTCGCGCACTTCAGGGATGCCCGGATTATAATAGAGGTTTCCGTCTGTATGCTCGACGACCCAGCTGCGGTGGAGCTTTGCAGGGTTCGTATCCGCAAGCGAAGCGAAGTCGTGCTTTGCCTCGCCGCTCTCTTTTTTCGTGACGCGGTAGGGGTTGATCCACGCGTGCAGCTCCATCCCGCGCGCATGCGCGCCGTCAATGTAGTACTGCAGCGGATCAAAGCCGTTTTCCGGCGCTTTGCCCTGTGTGCCGGTCAGGTACTTCGACCAGGGGAAAAGATCGGACTTGTAAAGCGCGTCGCCCGCGGGCCGCACCTGGAAGATAACCGCATTGAAGCCCATGCGCTCGGCATCGTCCAGGATCTTGTCGGCCTCGGCTTTGAGCGCGCTCTCCGTCAGATTGCGCCCCGACGGATAATCGAGATTGAGTACGGTCGACACCCACACGCCCCTGAATTCTTTTTCCGCTTTTTTTTCTTTCTGCACCTCTGCCCCGGTGGTGGGCGTACAGCCCACGAGGAGCGCCGCCGCAAGCAGCACTGCCAAAATCTTTCGCATTCGCTCTCCTTATCCCCTTTGTCCGATTTCTCCCGCGCGGACCGTGTCCGCTATGTATCATGACCGGCAAACCATTGTATCAGGGCCCCCGGCCATGATTCTTCGCGCCGTCTCGGAGAGACGGCATGCGTGCGCATGACGGACGTATGGTTGAATGAATATATAGCTTAGACGCGCTCCGCGGCCGTTTTGTTTCAGCGCCGCGCCTTTTTCCGACCGATTCCTTGACACTGCCGTGAAAAGCAGTTACCATAAAGCATATGCTTACACGACAGGAGCCGATGTTCATGATACAGCGCACCAAACGCGTCGCCGCAGTGCACGATCTCTCCGGTTTCGGCCGCAGCTCGATGACAACGGCCGTCGCCGTGCTTGCCGCAATGGGTCATCAGCCGTGCCCGGCGCCGACCGCCGTTTTTTCCACGCACACGGGGATCCCCGGCTGGCAGATGACCGATCTGACAGGCGGACTGGACGCCTTTTTTGGCCACTGGCAGGCGATCGGCCTTGCCTTTGATGGGATCTACACGGGCTTTCTCGGCTCGGCCGAACAGACGCAGATCGTCCGGCGCATGCTGGAAACGTTCCGTACGCCGGATAATCTGATCATCGTCGACCCGGTGATGGGCGACAACGGCCGGCGCTACACCACCTGCACGCCGGAGCTGTGCGACGGAATGCGCGCGCTCGTATGCCTGGCAGACGTCATCACGCCGAACCTGACGGAGGCGGCGCTTCTCCTCGGCGAGGACGAAACCGCCCTTCCTTCGGATGAGGCGGCGATCGCTTCCTGGGCCAGGCGTCTGCGCAGGATGGGGGCGCGGCAGGTCGTCATCACGGGACTTGCGCGCGGCGACGCGCTTGGCATCCTGACCAGCTCGGACAGCGGGGAGGCGCTGATCGTCCACCCGCGCGCAGGCGGCTATTTCTGCGGAACGGGGGACCTTTTCGCTTCCGTGCTCACCGGCGCGCTTTTGCACGGCGAGGTGCTTGACGCAGCCGCGCGCCGCGCGGGCGACTTTGTCGCGCTCTGCGTGGAGCGCACCGCGCCGCTGAAGGCGCCCGCGATGCACGGCGTCTGTTTCGAGCGCGACCTG
>CAKTWY010000181.1 GCA_934630445.1 uncultured Eubacteriales bacterium | reverse complement strand
ATGTACGAGCACGGAGTGCAAATTGTTGGTGCAATTGATATAAATCCTGAAGTGGTCGGCATGGATATTGGTGATTTTGCAGAGCTCGGTGTAAAAACAGGTGTAATGATCAACAGCAATGCCGACGAAGTCCTGGACAACACCGATGCCGATATCGCAGTTGTCACACTTTTCAGTCTGGTCAGTGACTGCTACGAACATTATGTGAAATGTCTAAGCCGTGGGATCAACGTTATCTCGACCTGCGAGGAAGCTACCTATTGCTGGACAACCGACCCCGTGCGTGCCAACATGCTTGACGTTATTGCCAAAGAACATGGCTGCACATTTGTCGGAAGCGGAATGGAGGATACTTTCTGGATCAACATGGTCGGCATGATCGCGGGAAGCTGTAACAGCATCAAAAAAATCGAAGGCGCAGTGAGCTACAATGTTGAGGATTACGGACTGGCTTTGGCAAAAGCTCATGGGGTAGGATTAAGCGCAGAGGAATTTGAAAATCAAATTGCACATCCTGAGACCATAGAGCCGTGTTATGTATGGAACTCCAACGAAAGCCTTGCCGCAAAGCTTGGACTTACCATTAAAATCCAGACACAAAAGTGTGTTCCGTATTTTAAGGAAGATGATGTCTACTCCTCTACCATGCAACGAACCATTCCCAAGGGAGAGTGTATTGGAATGGCGGCTGTTGTAGAAACCGAAACATTCCAAGGCCCAATCATTGAAACCAGATGTATAGGCAAGGTATACGGCCCCGATGATGGCGATATGTGCGATTGGAAGATCACAGGCGAACCGAATACCGAATTTCATGTAGTCAAACCCGCTACAGTGGAGCATACATGCGCCACTATTGTCAACCGCATTCCGAGCGTATTAAATGCGCCGTCGGGTTTGATAACTGTTGATGAATTGGATGAAATTTCATATCTAGCCTATCCAGTGGGATTTTATGTTGATAAAAAATGATTCGGCCTGTTCTGAAATCTTAAATTATTACCATGGAACCATCGCTGATTGCAGCGTTGCAATCAAAAGCCCCGGTTGTCTGCACGTTTCAGACAGCCGGGGCTTTGTCGCAAACACCTCACGCAGAAAAACGGTTCCAGAACTTTTGCAGGCCGGCCGGGAAGCAGAGCAGCATCGCCGCCACTGCGCCGAAGGAGGCCTGGAAGATCTGAAACGGCAGCTTCAGCAGGGCCGCTTCCGCTGTCGCGTAGACGAAGGTCCTGCCCAGGGAGTATCCCGCGACATTGATGATCACCCCCAGGATCACGCCCACCAGCGCGCCGCGGCTTTTGTGATTTTGAAAAAGCCCGTGCGCGCACAGGGAGATCACCACAGCCTGCAGGCCGTGCGTCACCAGGGAAACGAACATGGGCGCGGGATAGAAAAAGAAGTCGCCCAGGAACGCGCCTACGCCGCCCACCAGAAAAGCCCCCAGCGGGCCGAGCAGGATAGCGGCGGTGCAGATGACCGCGTCGTTCAGATAAAGATGCCCGCCGGGAACCGGGATGCTGAAGGAACTCATCACCACGTTCATGGCCATGAGCATCGCTGTGACTGTAAGCCACTTTGTCGGATGCGCTGTGCGAAAGCGCGAATCATTCATCATGATGCATTGCCCCTTTCTTGTTCCCGTCTATCATACCACTCATCTGATCTTGTAAAAATATCCAGAACGGATATATTTTTCAGGGTCAGATGAGGCTGAATGAAAACCGCAGAAAACCGCCATACCTTCACTTTTGACAGGCGTACCGGGCGGCGCATTGCCCTTCAGCAGCGCATATGCTATCGTAAAAACAGCCGCAGTTCCCGCCGTTTTCCCCGCGCCGCACGCGGCAAAACGCCTTACGGAGGAGATCTGTCATGAAAAAGCTGAACCTCTATGTCGTGCCGCATACGCACATCGACGTGCAGTGGTACTACACGTATGAAACCTTCCGCACCACGCTGGCAAAGCGTATTTTCCGCGACCATCTCCTGCCTCTGATGCGGAAAGACCCCGGCTACTGCTTTTCGCAGGATCAGGTGCCCGTTTTCACTGCGGCGGAGGCCTGCCTCGACGCGGATGAGCGCGCTTTTTTCCGGGAATGTATCCGCGACGGCCGCCTGGAGATCGTCGGGGGCACCTATGTTCAGCCCGAGATCGCCGAGCCGTCGGGCGAAAGCTTCATCAAACAGATCTTTTACGGCCAGCGCTGGTTTGAAGCGCATTATCAAAAGCGCGCGCAGATCCTCTGGAACATCGACACCTTCGGCCAGTGCCGGCAGATCGCGCAGATCGCGGCGAAATGCGGCTACAAAGGGTTTGTGTTTTACCGCGATATCCCGCCCGCGCTCTTTGATAAGATGCCTCTGGACTTTTTATACGAATCTCCTGACGGCACGCGCCTGCCGGCACACTGGTTCGCCGCAGGCTACAGCGTGGTGCCGCATTTCAACGGCACGCCCGCGGGGATTCCGCACGAACTGAAGATTCTCTGCGCGCATGCGCCCGAGGCGCCGGCCTTTACCCTGGTTCCCTGGGGCGGCGACCTGTACAACCCGAACGCGACGACCTCGCAGATGGAGGAATATCTGCGCAATCTCTTTGCCGAGATCGGCTATACGGTCGGCGAGGTGCGCTTCGGCACTCCCTCCGCGTTCTTTGCAGAGCACTTCTCCCCTGTGCAGATCATGCGGGAAGACCTTAATCCCCCGCTCATGGGCTTTGACCTGAGAGGGCTTTACACCGCGCGGGTGGAGCTGAAGCTCTTAAGCCGCCGCTGCGAAGCGGCTCTCGAAGCATGCGAAGCACTCTATGCGCGTGTCCGTCCGTCCGGCAGCGCGCTGCGCGGCGCGCTCGACCGGATGTGGCAGACGCTCTTATACTATCACTTCCACGACGTGATCGGCGGCAGCTGCATTGATCCCGTTCACGAGGACGCATGCCGCACGCTCCATACGCTGCTGAAAGACGCGGATGATTTTCTGGCCGCCTTCCTGGGCACGGGCGAAGGATACGCGCTCTTTAACCCCTCCGCGGCAGCGCGCAGAGAGGCTGTTTCCGTCACGCTGGAACATGACGGGCAGGATGTCGCCTTTGTCACGCCGGACGGCGCGGCCTTCCCGTCGGAAACGGTGCGCGTACAGTCTCTCCCGAACGGACGGCGGCGTTTTGACTGCCTCCTTCTGTCCGGCCCGGCCGAGCCGTTTTCGCTTCAGCGCGTGACAGCGGTGAGCGCGAGCGCTGCGCCCCCGCGCCCGCTCGGCCGTTCATGGATCGAAAACGAATGCTTCCGCGTCGAGGCCGACGGCTCCGGCGCGATCCGCTCGATCCTGGACAAGCGCGCAGGGCGCGAAGTGCTCAGCGCGCCCATCGACCTTCTGTACGACGAGGAAGGCGCGCCCGACATGGAAGGCGCGCTCGACTTCACCGGCGTGACGCATTCCCTGCTCGCCGCGCCCGGCGCCGTCGTGTGCGAAGCGTTTGAAACGCCCGTGCGGCAGTATCTCACACTGACGAAACCGTTTATGGGCGCGGACGTGACGCTCACCCTCTCGCTCTTCCGCTCGGTACCGCGGGTCGATTTTGAACTCAATATCTCAGATTATCAGGGCGGCAATCATTATGCGCGCGTGCGCTTCCCGCTGCGCGCGGACGGTGCGTTTTATACCGAAACGCCTTTTCATTGCACTCAGCGGACGGAGGGCGAGATCTGGCCCGCGCAGACCTGGGGCGGCTTTTCCGGCGGCTACGGCGCGGCGGTGCTGAACCGCGGCACGGCGGCCTACCGCGCGCAGGGCGGCGCGCTGGACATGGCGCTCATGCGCTCGTACGCCAATTACACCCAGTACCGCGGCGACGGGCTCTGGCGCGATTATCCGGAATTCCTGAACGGAAAAACGAATACCGAGCTGGCCCGCGAGCGCGGCGCGCATACCTTCCACTTTGCGCTCGCCGCAGGCGAGGATATGACGCCGCAGGACTTCTCGCGCATGGGACACAGCTATAACCACCCTGTGCGCCTGCTCCCCCGCATGCCCGCGTGCAAAGTGCCGCTCTTTTCGCAGGCGAACAAAGACGTATGCGTCACATCCGTCCAGTACTTCCCGGAAGAGAACTGCGTCGGTGTGCGCTTTTACAACACGGCGGATGTGCCGCGCACGGCAGAATTCACCTTTTCTCCGGACGCTGTGCGCATATCCAGGACCAATCTCCTTTTTGAGGGCAGCGAACCTGCCCGCGTGCCGGACGGCGCGCTGTCCATCGCGCTCGGACCGTGCGAGATCGCTGCGCTGCGCATCGCGCTCTGATGTGTTTTCCAAACAAAATCTGATGCGCTTGTTTACAAATGCTTCTCCATGTGGTATAGTATTCCGGAACTGAATATTGGCTTTGCGGGGGGACTCGAAAGAGTTGAGAAGGTTAAAACCTGACCCTTTGAACCTGTTAGTTAACACTGTCGTAGGGAAGCAAACTTGTTTTGAGTGATTCAAACGGTGCCTTATCTATGATAAGGCGCCGTTTTTTGTTTTCCTCGGCGAAGAAAGGAGAACTTTGTATGAAGCACTGTCTCACGATCGCCGGCTCTGACTGCAGCGGCGGCGCGGGCATCCAGGCGGACCTGAAGACCTTCGCCGCGCACGGCGCGTTCGGCATGAGCGTGATCACTTCTGTCGTTGCAGAAAACACCGTGCGCGTCCTCTCCGCGCTGGACGTGCCCGCGCAGACCGTGCGCGAGCAAATGGACGCCGTGTTCGAGGACATCCGCGTCGACGCCGTCAAGATCGGCATGCTGCCAAGCGCCGCCGTCATGGACGCCGTGGCGGACAAGCTTGTGCAGTACGGCGTGCGCCGCGCCGTCGTCGATCCGGTCATGCTCGCCAAGGGCGGCGGCGTTCTCATGAGAGCGGAGGCGCTGGACGCCATGCGCAGGAAGAT
>CAKTWY010000180.1 GCA_934630445.1 uncultured Eubacteriales bacterium | reverse complement strand
AGCTTCCGCGGACGCAGCGCTACAGGCGCTGCTGCGCCGCGCGCATCGCGCGCAGGATGTCACCCATCGTGCGGCGCAGGTCGTCCGCGCTGCGCTGTTTTGCCAGCTGGCGGTCGAGCGCGACACGGTTGATGCTGAACAGCGCCGTCACGCCGCGCCCGTATGCCTCGTCGATTCCATCGCCGATATCGCCGACCACAGCGACGACCGGAACGCCAAGCGCCTTTGCCCGCCCGGCAATGCCGATCACAGCTTTGCCGTGCAGGCTCTGCGTGTCAAAGCGCCCCTCGCCTGTAAACACCGCGTCCACCCCGCGCGCAAGCGCGTCAAAGCGCACCACGTCGAGCACTGTTTCGATCCCCATGCGCAGCTGCGCGCCGAAAAACGCCGTCATGCCCGCGCCCATGCCTCCCGCAGCGCCGGCGCCGCGAAGCGCGCGCACGTCGATGCCAAGGTCGCGCCGTACGACCTCCGCCGCATGCGCAAGGCCCGCATCCAGGCGTTTTACCATCTCTGCGTCCGCCCCTTTCTGCGGCGCGAATACCGCCGCCGCGCCGTCGTCGCCGCACAGCGGGTTGTCGATGTCGCACATGGCGACGACCTCCACGCCGCGAAGCGCCGGAGAAAGGCCCGAGGCGTCCACGCGTGTAAGATCCTCCAGCGTTGCGCCGGTCGGGATGTATGCTTTCCCCGCGCGGTCGTAAAAACGCACGCCGGCCGCAGCCGCCGCGCCCGTACCCATATCGTTGGTCGCGCTCCCGCCGAGGCCGACAATGATCTTCTCCGCCCCACCCTCGGCCGCGCGCACGATCAGCTCCCCAACGCCGTACGTCGTCGTGCGCGACGGGTCCTTCCGATCGTTCACCAGCGGCAGACCCGCACACGCGGCCGTCTCCACCACGGCGACCGTTCCGCCGTGCAGAGCGCCGTATGCCGCCTGCATCCGCTCAAAATACGGCCCGGCCACATCGGCAGAGCGCCGCTCACCGCCCACCGCCGAGAGGAAGGCGTCGACGCTGCCTTCCCCGCCGTCGGCCACCGGGATTTTCAGTATTTGGGCGTCAGGATATATCTCTCGGATCGCCTGCTCCATCAGATCACAGATCCTCTGTGAGGACATCGTTCCTTTAAAAGAATCAGGCATCAGAACAAAGCGTTTCAAGTATAGGCCCTCCTTTTGCGTTCGTTCGGCGCACGCGCCGGGATAAGACGCCCGCAGCGCTATGTTATCCTGTTCCCGCTGCGGTGCATGCAGAACATGCCTTTTCCACGATGGCGCGGACCGGTCCTTCAGACAGATGCGCCGCACCTCTGGATATCCGCCTTTTGATAAATCCGTTCCTATCCTATCATATCGAACCGTCTTTTACAAGGCGCGCCCTTTTGCGCCGCACGCAAGATTCGCTGCGCGCCCTCTTGCCGAATGTTCGCTTTTATGATATGATATGCGGGTGAATTTTACCCGTATCCGGCCTTTATGTGCCGTGTGCCGGGCTTGACAACGCGCACGGGAGCGTCCGTGCGCCATACAGGAGTGAACGCATTATGAAACTGGGTATCGTCGGCCTGCCGAATGTCGGCAAGAGCACGCTTTTCAACGCCATCACCTCCGCGGGGGCGGAGTCTGCCAACTATCCGTTCTGCACCATCGACCCGAACGTCGGCATGGTCGCAGTGCCGGACGCGCGCGTAGACCGCCTTGCGGAGATGTACCATCCGCAGAAGATCACGCCTGCTGTGGTCGAATTTGTGGACATCGCCGGGCTTGTCAAGGGCGCGTCGCGCGGCGAGGGGCTGGGCAATAAATTCCTCTCCCATATCCGACAGGTCGACGCCATCGTGCACGTGGTGCGCTGCTTCGAGGATGAGAACATCATCCACGTCGAGGGCAGTGTGGATCCTGCGCGCGATATTGACACCATCAATCTCGAGCTGATCCTTTCCGACATCGAGGTCATCGACCGCCGGCTCGACAAATCCCGCAAGATGCTCAAGGGCGACAAAAAATACGCCGCTGAAGTCGAGCTTCTCGAGCGGCTCAAGGCATATCTGGAGGAAGGGCACACCGCGCGCACCTTCGCCTGCGAGGCAGAGGAGCGCGAGATCATCGACACGGTGGACCTGCTTTCTGCAAAGCCCGTCATCTATGCGGCAAATATGGACGAAAATGACTTCGCGGGCGATTATCATAAAAACGTGCGTTATCTGGCCGTTAAAAAAATCGCTGAAGAGGAAGGCTCTCAGGTCATGCCCGTCTGTGCGCGCATGGAAGAGGAGATCGCGTCTCTCTCCGATGAGGAGAAAAAGATGTTTCTGGACGACCTCGGCCTTGAAGAGTCGGGTCTCGACCGGCTGGTGCGCGTATGCTACGCGCTTCTTGGCCTGATCTCTTACCTGACTGCCGGGCCGAAGGAGGTCCGCGCATGGACAATCAAAAACGGCACGAAGGCGCCGCAGGCCGCCGGCAAGATCCACTCCGATTTTGAACGCGGCTTTATCCGCGCCGAGACCGTCTCCTACGATGACCTGATGCGCTGCGGCACGATGGCCGCAGCCAAGGAGAAGGGCCTTGTGCGCAGCGAGGGCAAGGAATACGTCATGAAAGACGGCGATATTGTGGAGTTCCGCTTCAACGTCTGACCGCGCGGTGGCAAGACGATTGCTCAGAAAACAAAAATCGGGCCGAACGGCCCGATTTTTTACTTTCAACGTTTTGTACGGGCTGCGCCAGACAGAATGCCTTTCCGTTTCGCGCGCGGCTCAGTTTTCAATCCCGCGGCGCGCGCCCACTCCCTGCTGATATGGATGTTTGATAACGCGCATCTCGCTGACATAATCCGCCGCGTCGATCAGCTCCGGGGCCGGATTTCTGCCGGTGAGAACCACTTCAAGCCGCTCCGGCTTGGCTTTCAGCAGCGCAAGCAGGCGGTCAGTGCGGAGAAGGCCCGCCTCCGCCGCGCCGATCGCCTCATCAAGCACAAGCAGATCGTACGCTTCGTCACGCGCAATCTCAAAAAGCGCTTCCAGGCGCTCACTGTGTTCTTTTTTCGCCGTTTCGCGTTCCTCCGGCGTCATGGACCAGCAAAACTTTGTAACCGGTACCCCGCGGTACAGGGTAAATGGCGTGTCGGATAAAAATTCGCCTGAATTGTAGTCCTTCAAAAACGACGTCCAAAGCGCCCGTTTTCCTCTCCCATGCGCGCGCAGGCACAGGCCCAGGGCCGCGGTGGTCTTGCCCTTTCCATTTCCGCAATAGATGTGGATCAGCCCCCTGCCGGCCATTTTCTTCTCGTCCATAAAGGCCTTCCTTTCCCGCGGCAGAATCCGCGCAAAAAAACACTTGAAAATTTTTTGATTCCATGTATAATACTATTATACGCTTTTTGCGGGTGTAGTTCAATGGCAGAACGTCAGCTTCCCAAGCTGAACACGAGGGTTCGATTCCCTTCACCCGCTCCAGTTCCCGAAGCACTGAGCCATCAGTACTTCGGGATTTTTTATAATCATGTGGACTTTTAAAGCTGTATGCAATGAAGCATGCAGCCTTCAGCAGCGCATCCATTATTTGATCTCATCCAAAAGGAGAACGGCTTGTCTATGGAAAACAAATTTCAAATCGTGACATACCCCCATCAGGCTATTCCCGCCACAGACCTGCGCGCCTTTTCCGAAGCTGAGGCAGATAGAGCTTATGCGTTTCACAAAAGCTTCGATGTGTATCAGCCCACGCCGCTCACCAGCCTGCCCCATTTGGCGGCAGCTTTGGGCATTCAGGAACTGCGTGTCAAAGACGAAAGCTACCGTTTTGGCCTGAACGCGTTCAAGGTGCTGGGCGGAAGCTACGCGCTGGGCCGCTATATTGCCCGGCGGATGGAAGAGGATATTGCGCAGCTGCCCGCCGCGCGCATTGTATCGCGGGAAATACATGAGAAGCTGGGCGCCATTACCTTTGTAACTGCCACGGACGGCAATCACGGCCGCGGCGTGGCATGGACGGCCAACCGCCTGGGCCAGCGCGCTGTGGTTTACATGCCCAAGGGCTCGGCGCCCGAACGGCTGGAAAATATCCGTGCCGAGGGCGCCGAGGCCACAATCACACAGCTGAACTACGACGCAGCCGTGCGTCTGGCAAACAGCCAAGCCAAAGAGAACGGGTGGGTGATGGTTCAGGACACTGCATGGGAGGGGTATACTGACATCCCGCTGTGGATCATGCAGGGATACACCACGATGGGCGCCGAAATTGTTCAGCAGCTGCAGGCCGAGCGTGCGCAAGCGCCCACGCATCTCTTTTTGCAGGCAGGCGTGGGCAGCATGGCAGGCGCGATGGCCGGCTTTTTTGCAAACTATTACGGCGCGCAGCGCCCCATCACAGTCGTTGTCGAGCCCCATCAGGCGAACTGCGTGTTCCGCACCGCACAGGCAAATGACGGGCAGCTGCATTTTGTCACAGGCGAGATGAAAACCATTATGGCAGGGCTCGCCTGCGGCGAGCCCTGCACCATCGGCTGGGAAGTGCTGAAACACTGTGCAGATGCATTTATCAGTTGTCCGGACTATGCGGCTGCGGACGGGATGCGCATTCTCGCCGCGCCCTGCGGCGGTGATAAGCCCATTGTCTCAGGCGAGTCCGGAGCGGCAACTGTGGGCTGCGCAGCCAACATTTTGCTGCGTGAGGACCTGCGCGAACTGAAAGAAAAGCTGCAGCTGGACGAAAACAGCCGTGTGCTGTTCATCAGCACCGAGGGCGACACCGACAAGGACAACTACCGCAAAGTTGTTTGGGGAGGCAAGTACTCCAAAGCGTATGAAGCCTGAACCTTGCGGCGCATCTGACTTTTTCGATCTGCAACAGCATCGTTCTGTGTCATTTGAAAAGATTTGCCAAAACCACAAGCGGGCGCATAAAGCGCCCGCTTGTTTATTCCATTTCAGC
>CAKTWY010000179.1 GCA_934630445.1 uncultured Eubacteriales bacterium | reverse complement strand
AAAGACCTGCTTCTGATCATCGCGCTCTTTATCGTGGCGGCGGTTGCCTCCCTTTTTTTCATGTCGGGAGAGCCGAAAATGATCGTCGAAAGCGACGGCGGGTATGACGATGTCCTGGCGCTGGCGGTGCTCGCGCATCACGCGCCGGAAGAGCTCGGCATGATCGTTTCAAGCTACGGCTCCGGCTCGCTTGACGACGCGGTGCGCGCCAACCTTGCCGCGTGCGAGACCTTTGGCATTGACGTTCCCGTCCTGAAAGGCGCCGCCCAGCCGGCCGAAGCGCCGCCCGCGCGCATCACGCGGGAAACTGCCGCGGATCTTCTCCCCGCAGCGCACCGCACCGCGGCGGATGGCGACGCGGTCGACGCTGTCTACCAATTTGCAAAAAAACATGGTAAAATAGATTATGTCGCACTCGGACCCCTGACGACGCTCGCCCAGGTGCTCGAGCGCTACCCGGACTTTCCCAGATATGTGCGGAAGGTGACCTTTTCCGGCGCGGCAATCTCGGAGTTCGACGTGAACGACTGTGCGGAATTCAACGTCTACTGCGACGCTGTGAGCGCCGCGCGCGTGTTCGATGCAGGGATGTTCACCCAGGTGCTTGTCAACGAGATCGCCGTGGCGAACGCATTTGACCGCAGCGAGGTGCTCCACGCGACCGATGCGGGAACGCCGCAGGCGGAGGCGGCGCGCGCGCTGCTGCTTGCCTCCGAAGCGCAGAACCGCGCGCTCGGGCGCGACGGCGCGGACGTCAGCGACGTGATCGCTGCGCTTTACAACATCCGCCCGTCCTATTACGCAAAGCGCGGCTGGGCCGCGACGGCGCTTTCAGTGACCACCTCGGGCGCGGCGTATGGGCAGACTGTGCGCGATCACCACCTGATGAACATCCGCTACCCGACCGTGGTGGTAAAACCCTTCTTTGTCTCCATGCTGCGCGAAGCGCTGCAGTAAGCATTCTGCCGGTATCAAACGGCAATACAGATACAAATAAAGAAACAGGAGAGAGAAATTATGATCTACAACATCGGCGAGGCACTCATTGACTTTATCCCGTCGCTGCGGGGCGTTACGCTTGAAGAGGTTCCCGAATTCCGGCGCGTGGTGGGCGGCGGGCCGGCGAACTGCTGCGCGGCGGTCGCACGTCTGGGCGGTGAGAGCGCGTTCATCGGTCAGGTGGGCGACGACGCGTTCGGCAGGCTGATCCTCCAGTCTTTCCAGGCGTTCGGCGTGGACACATCGCGCATCTCCGTCACGGACGAGGCGAATACTGCGCTGGCGTTCGTTTCGCTGCGCGCAGACGGCAACCGCGACTTTATTTTCTACCGCAAGCCGAGCGCGGATATGCTCCTTGCGCCCGAGCGCATTGATGCAGGCTGGTTTCAGAAGGGCGATATCCTGATGTTCTCCTCGGTCGACCTGATCGAAGCGCCTGTAAAATACGCCCATATCCGGGCGCTGGAAAGCGCGCGCGCGGCGGGCGCGACGATCTTCTTCGATCCGAACGTGCGTCTGCCGCTCTGGCCCGACCACGATCTGTACCGCAGAACGATCAACGACTTCCTCACCTGGGCGGATATTGTCAAAGTCTCCGATGAGGAGAGCGAATTCATTTTCGGCACTTCGGACGAGCGTGCCTGCGCCGAGCAGTGCTTTGAAAAGGGCGCGAAGGTCGTCTTCATCACAAAAGGGCCGCGCGGGTGCGCTGTGTACAGCAAGGCGGGACACACCTTCTCCTTCGAGGCGCTGGATGTCAAGGTGGTCGACACGACAGGCGCGGGCGACACCTTTGCCGGCGCCGCGCTTTATCAGCTCCAGCGCGCGGGGAGCGTCGCGGCCTTTATGGAGCCGGAATACCTCTCGCAGGCGACGCGTTTTGCAAACGCGGCGGGCTCGATCGCGACGATGAAAAAGGGCGCGTTTGACGCCCTGCCCACGCTGGAAGAGGTGGAAAAATACCTGTAAGAGCGCGTTTTCGCCCCTGTCAAAGAGATGCACATGCAGCAAAAATCATGCCCCTGGTCCGTTTGGACCGGGGGCATTTTGTTGAAAAGCGAGATGCAGAGGCATAGCGCCCGCCTGCCGCTGCGGCGAGCACGCTTTGGCGCTGCGCTCGTCAGGAAATCGCTTCCGCGCCGATGCGGTACGTCCAGACGCCATCCTTTTTTTCAGCCGTGCAGTCGGTGAAAAAATACGCCCCAAGGCCGCCGCGCCATTTCTGAATATCAAAGGTGAAGGTTCCCTTACTGATTGGCATATCCTCCAGCGTAATCAGAAGTCCCGTTTCAAAATAAAGCGCTTCGCGGTCGATATAGCCCGCCTCGCACAGCTCGTCAAAGCCCGCCTGCATCGTTTCAAGGCCATAGCGTTCGCCTGCCAGATGGCACAGCGCCGCCTTTTCGCCCCCGCTCAGGTTCTGCGCGGCGTCAAGGTCAAACGCGAGGAGCGATATGCCGCCGTTCAGCCCCTCGTCGGTCTGATACAGATCATCCAGCACCTGCAGATAAAAGCCCACCAGATCCTCATCTTCAGAGAGGACGCGCAGCGTCTCCGCCGCCGCAATCTGTGAAGGATATGTCTCCATAACCATGCCGTTATAGCCGACCTCTACGACCATGCCGGCGCGTAAAAGATCCACATCGGCGTCATTGCCGTTCCCGTCCGTCACCGCGGCGCCCTGCAGCGTCACGCGCACAAGGTCACCCGCTGCCTGGGCCGCGTCGCCTGCCAGAAGGACGTTGTTCCCCTCCACCTGCACGATTTTGCCCGTGTAAAGAGCTTCCGGCGCCTCCTGTTCAACAGGAGCGGGCGTCTCCCCTGCCGCGGGCGCACTGCTGCGCGCTTCGGGCATACCGTCCGCCGCATCGCCCGGAACGGGCTGCGCGGCCGCGCAGGCTGAAAGCAACGCAAATGCCGCCACGCAGAGAAAAAGCGCTGTCTTTTTCATATGAAAATACCTCCTATTCATCTGACAACAGACATCCGTTCTGCTTCATCAGACGTGGAAGCGGCGCGCTTTGTTCCGTGCATTGCACCCGGAACGACAAAAAGCCGGCAGTGCTGTGCACTGCCGGCTTATGTTTGAAAAAAGCTTATCTGAACTTTTTCTTTTTCGCGCGTGCTGCCTCAGACTTCTTGCGACGCTTCACGCTGGGGCTCTCGTAATGCTCTCTCTTGCGGAGCTCGGAAAGCACGCCCGCCTTTGCGCACGAGCGCTTAAAACGCCTTAACGCGCTGTCTAACGACTCGTTTTCCTTAACGCGGACTTCCGACATTGAATTTCCCTCCCCCCGCGCACCGGTCAGTGCTTGTAGACGAATACATATGGACATACTGAGATACCATATAACTGTATTATAATAACTGACGCGGTCAAAGTCAAGAAAAATTAAAAAATCGCCTGCAGCTATTTTTATTCGCGCGCCTGTGCCGGGAGCAGAAAGCGCGCGCTGCCCGCCGCGCGTTTACTTGGCCTGGGGCCGCACGACGAGATTGACGATTTTGTTTTTGACGACGATTTTTTTGACAATGTCCATGCCGGAGACCGCAGCCGCAACGCGCGCGTCGGCAAGCGCGGCCTCAAGCGCCGCCGCATCTTCGCAGTCAGCTTCCACCTGGACGGTGGCTTTGAGCTTTCCGTTCACCTGAACGGCGATCTCGACGGATGACGCCTTCGTCTTTGCCTCGTCGTATTCCGGCCAGGCGGCATGCACGAGCATGCCCTCGCCGCCCATCATCTCCCAAAGTTCCTCTGTCATATGCGGCGCAAACGGATTCAAAAGTTTTAAGAGCGTAGCATACTCCGCGCGATTAACGCCATGCTCGTAGAGATGGTTGATCAGGCTCATCATTGCCGCAATCGCGGTGTTGTACTTCAATCCCTCAATATCCTCTCCGACCTTTTGAATGGTGCGGTGAAGGATATTTTCATTCTCCGCGCTGTACGTATCGCCCGGCTTTACATTATCATACAGCGACCACACGCGTTCCAGGAAGCGCTTGCAGCCCTTGATGGACTTCTGCGACCAGGGCGCGGCCTTTTCAAAGTCGCCGATGAACATCTCATAAAGGCGCATGGTATCCGCGCCATAATCGCGCACGATATCGTCCGGATTGACGACATTGCCGCGGCTCTTGGACATCTTCTCGCCGTTTTCGCCGAGGATCATGCCGTGGCTGGTGCGCTTCATGTACGGTTCGGGCGTGGGAACCACGCCGATATCGTAGAGGAATTTATGCCAGAAGCGCGAATAGAGCAGATGCAGCGTCGTGTGCTCCATGCCGCCGTTGTACCAGTCGACGGGCGTCCAGTATTCGAGCGCCTCTTTCGAGGCGAGCGCCTTGTCGTTGTGCGGATCCATGTAGCGCAGGAAGTACCAGGACGAACCTGCCCACTGGGGCATCGTGTCCGTCTCACGTCTGGCCGGAGCGCCGCACTTCGGGCAGGTGGTGTTGATCCAGTCCGTCATCTTCGCAAGGGGGCTGTCGCCCGTGTCGGTCGGCTCATAGCTCGCCACATCCGGCAGGGTGAGCGGGAGCTGCTCTTCCGGCACCGGCACCCAGCCGCAGTGCTCGCAGTAGACCAGCGGGATCGGCTCGCCCCAGTAGCGCTGGCGGGAGAAGACCCAGTCGCGCAGCTTAAAATTGACCTTCGCGTGGCCGATGCCGCGCTCCTCCAGCCAGGCGGTGATCTTCTTCTTCGCGTCGGCGACCTCAAGGCCGTTCAGGAAATCGGAGTTCACCAGCTTGCCGGTCTCGACGTCGGTAAAGGCCGCTTCCTGCACGTTGCCGCCCGCGACGACCTCAATGATCGGAAGGCCGAAGACCTTGGCAAAGGCCCAGTCGCGCTCATCGTGCGCCGGCACGGCCATGATCGCGCCGGTGCCGTAGCTCATGAGCACATAGTCGGACACAAAAATGGGGATCTCCCTGCCGTTGACGGGGTTGAGCGCGCGAACGCCCTCAAGCTTGACGCCGGTCTTTTCCTTGGCCATCTCGGTG
>CAKTWY010000178.1 GCA_934630445.1 uncultured Eubacteriales bacterium | reverse complement strand
AAAAAAGCGCCGGAACCCAAAGCGGGGGTTCCGGCGCTTTTTATGCCGAAAATGCTTTGAAAAAGACGCTTGCACTTTTGTTTTCGGCAAATTATAATAGTTTGTATGCGAACGATTCAACTGTGAAAGGGGGTCTTGCGCATGCGCCTGCATGCGATGATGGCGGTGACGCAGGGGCGTTTCGCCCGCAGGATCCGCCGCGCAGCGGAGGAAGCCGGCCTTTCCAAAGGCCAGCCAAAGGTGCTTGAATATCTTCTCACCCACGACGGCTGCGCCCAGGCGGACATCTGCGCGGCGTGGGATGCGGACAAGGCGACGATGTCGGGTATTGTTGCGCGGCTCGAGCGCGACGGGCTTGTGACATGCATGCGCGGCGTGCGCGACCGCCGGCGCACGCTGGTGTATCTGACGCCGGAGGGGCGCGAAAAGGCCGGCCTGATGCGCGCGCGCTTTGACGCGGTTGAGCGCAGGGCCATGCGCGGCCTGAGCGAGGAGGAGCGCAGGGCGTTCTTATGCACGCTCAGGCGCATATGCAGGAACATGGAGATGGGGGAGGAAGAGGAAGTATGAGCGTTGGGGAAAAGACCCTTGTGCGCGATCTGACACAGGGGAGCGTGCCGAGGGAGCTGATTTCCTTTGCAACGCCGCTGTTTTTTTCAGGGCTTTTGCAGACGGTTTACAACATGGTCGACATGGTGGTCGTCGGCCAGTATGTCGGCAGCGCGGGCCTGGCGGCGGTGTCGACGGGCGGGGAGATCCTGATGCTGCTGACGTTTATCGCCATGGGCATATCCAACGCGGGGCAGGTGATCATCTCGCAGTACATCGGCGCGGGGCGGCGGGAGATGGTCAGCCGGATGATCGGAACGCTTTTCACCTTCCTCTTCGCGTGTGCGGTGGGGGTCACGGTCTTATGCGTTTTTCCGCGCGAGCAGATCCTTTTGTGGATGAACACGCCGCCCGAGGCGCTTGGATATGCACGCTATTACGTCTTTACGTGTATGGCGGGGCTTGTGTTCATCTACGGCTACAACCTCGTCAGTGCGATTCTGCGCGGGATGGGCGACTCGCGCCATCCGTTCCTTTTCATCGCAATCGCGGCGGTGCTGAACCTGGTGCTGGACCTGCTGTTTGTGGCGGTGCTGCGCTGGCACACATTCGGCGCGGCACTGGCGACGGTGCTCGGGCAGGCGGTGAGCTTCCTCTTCGCGGTGGCGTTTCTCTTCCGGCGGCGGGAGGCGTTTGGCTTTGATTTCAAATGGCGAAGCTTCCGCATCGACGGGGAGGAGTTTTCCGCGCTGATGAAGCTCGGCGTGCCGATGGTGCTGCAGTCGGCGGCGATCTCGTTTTCCAAGCTCTTTATCGGCGCGTGGGTCAACTCTTACGGCGTGATCGCCGCGGCGGTGACGGGCGTGGGCAACAAGCTGCAAACCATTACGAACGTATTCGCCCAGGCGCTGTCGACGGCGGGCGGATCGATGATCGCCCAGTGCATCGGCGCGGAAAAATACGAGCGCGTGCCGCGTGTGATCGCCACATCGCTTGCGCTCGACAGCGTGGTCGCGGCGGTGCTGAGCGCGGCGACGGTATTGTGGCCGCGGGTCGTATTCGGCTTTTTCACGACGGAGGAGGCGGTGCTGGACATGGCGGTGTCCTACATTCCGGTGGCGCTGCTGCTCTACCTCGGGTGCGTGCTGCGCCCGCCGATGTTCTCCCTCATCAACGGCAGCGGGAACGCGCGCTTGAACCTTGCGGTGGCGCTGCTGGACGGCGTGGTGATGCGCATCGGCTTTGCGCTGTTTCTGGGCGTCACGTGCGGGATGGGGATACGCGGCTTCTGGTACGGGGATGCATTTTCCGGCATTGTGCCGTTTTTTATCGGCGGGGCATACTATCTCAGCGGCCGGTGGAAAACGCGCCGGTATGTCATATCCAGCGCCGAGCCCATTGCGCAGGAGCGGTAAAAGCGCAGCGAGGCGTGACGTTCCAGCGCCAAGCCGCGTGGGCAGGGAGACATCTCCCGCAGGGAGGCGGTGACCGTGTGCCCCGTAGGGGTACGGCGCTCGCGCAAAGCGCGCTAGCCGGCATGCCGAGGCGGAGGGAATGAGAAGCGCTGAACCCTGTGCGCAGGAAGATAACAACGCAGCGAAGCGTGGGCGTGCGGCACGCAGTGCCGGGCGCACATGCTGAGACGGAGTCGTTATCGACCGGCCGCGCGCAGGCGTGAAGCGTGACAGCCGACCGGCCGCACACGCGTGCGAGGCGTGACTACACACAGCGCCGAGCGGTATTTGCCGTGAATTGGCGAAGCTCGACGGGCTGACGGCCGGGGTCCTTCGCTTCGCTCAGGATGACACCTGAACTGTCATTCTGAGCCCGCAGGGCGATAACCTAAAGGTCACGCGAGAATCCCGGATGTAGGAGGGTGCGCTCCGTTAGCCTGCTGTTCTACGGACGGGGTCCTTCGCTGACGCTCAGGATGACAGAGTGCGACGCTCAGGATGACAGAGTGCGGCGCTCAGGATGACAGGAGAGGGGGAAGCGCAGGATTGACGGGGAGTGCGTTATCGGGCACGACGGGAGTGCGTTATCGGGCACGACGGGAGTGCGTTATTTGACCGACAGCGCGAAGCAGGCGCTTTCGGGGCGCGCGTCGCAGGCAAGCCGTTTGCCTGCGCAGACAGAAAGGCCGCGGCCAGGAGGAGGTTCCGTCCGGCCGCGGCCTTGTTCCTGCTGTTTTCCGGTTTTTACTCCGGCTTCTTTTCAAACGCGCGAAAAAGCGTCATCAGGGCGGCGAAGATCACCCCGGCGACGGGCCAGATGATCCAGCCGTACTGCCAGACGCCGGCGCTGAAGCTATCGGCGAGATAGACCGCCGTCACGACGAGCCAGTACACGGTGCTGACCGCGCCGGCACGGGTGTTCCTTTTCTTGCGCGCGACGGTGTAATCCCCTTCCTGCAGCAGCTTTTCAAAGCTTGCCCATCGGATACCTGCCGTGATGAAAAAAACAACGCCGACGCCGACAAGGGCCATCATCAGCGCGAGCGAGAGCATGAGGAAAAATTCGTCCTCCGTCAGAAACGCGCATGCGAAGAGCGGGATGAGGGAGAGGATGCAGATGACCGTGCCCGCGGTGTTGTTCCTTCCATAGCGGGCGCGGTACGCCTCCTGCTCCCGGCGCGCCATGTCCAGCACGCCGCGCTCGGGCTCGAGCGTCTCCTTTTCGAGATATTCAAAGCGGCCAGTTTTCGCCCCGCAGGAGAGGAACACGGCCACGGCGGCGGCCGCCATGAGCACCATGACGATCAGACCCACGCCGCCCGCGAAGTTCTCCGAAACGGCAAGGCGGCGCGTCTCCTGCGCCGCGGCGAGGAGCATCAGGCAGACGGGGGAGAGGATGCACAAAAAGACGGCAAAGGCGATCGGACGGGCAGTTGCGGCCTTGACGCGCAGGAACGCCTGCGCCTCCTCCATCGGCACGCGGCGCGCGGCCGGGCGGATGGCGTCCGTGCAGGCCTGCCCGGCATCCAGTTCGTCTTTCAGCAGATAATCGGTGCTGACGCCGAAAAGGCGGCTGAGTGCAAGGATGCGGTCAAGATCGGGAACGGACTGCGCACCCTCCCATTTGGATACGGACTGGCGCGTGACGTCCAGGCGCTGGGCCAGCTCTTCCTGTGACCAGCCGTTTTTCCTGCGCAGGGCGATCAGTTTATCGGCAAAATTCATCGGTTCCACCTCGTTTATTTTTGGGGGCGCTGTTCCCCTTTGGTATCTACAGAATACCGTTTTGGGCGGTTGCGTGCCAGAAATTGCGCCCGGCAATGTGTCAACCGGCGGTTGCGCAGCTCCAAACTGATCCTATCACGCGCAGGGCAGGCCGTCAAGGCGCGCCGGTGCGCCCGGTGCAGGATATGCGGCGGAAGGGTCTTTTATTCAGGCGCCCTGTCCGCAGAGCCGCTCTCCGCCGCGGCGGGAAACGCGCGCTGAATGCGGTCGATGAGAAACGACGACAGCGTGACAGTGACGAGGGAATATGCGATGCGCCCGAACGGAATATATGTCAGCGACAGCGCGAGGACAGTGAGGTCCGTCGCAAGATAGGCGCGCGCGAGGCGGCAGCGCGTCAGCTTGGCGATGACGAGCGCGAGCGCGTCGTCGCCGCCGGAGGAGCCGCCCTGCCGGACGATGAGCCCGACGCCGACGCCGACAAACACGCCGCCGAGCAGCGCCGCCGCGAGCGGATACGCCGAAAGATCGGGCAGAACGGGGCCGAGCGCCTGCCAAAGGCGCAGGAAGAGCGCCATTGCCACGGACACGACGGCGGAAAGGCGGATGAAATTCCACCCCAGGTACCGCCAGCCCAGGACGTAGCACGCCCCGTCGAGGATGGGCGTGACAAGCCACGGCGGGATGCCGAAGTGGTGGTCGACGAGCAGCACCATGCCAAGCACGCCGCCCTCGGTGATGCCGGTGCGGCGGTGGATATTGATCAGGCCGAAAGAAAGGATCGCCGCGCCCAGCAGGAGAAGGGCGAGCTTTTTCGCGCCCAGCCAGCGGGGAACCTCTTTTACAGACGCTTTTATTTTGCCGAAAATGGCCGAAAAAGTCATAAAACACGCTCCAATTTCAACCTTTCAGCCGCGACGGGGCGGCTGTATTTTCAGTATAAACTCTGGTATAATACCAATGTCAAGGACAAATGTTTGAGCGTATATGACAGGGGGCGCGGGCAATGAAGGACGAATACACCATTCATGAATTTTCACAGCTGTACGGCGTGGGGCCGGACGCGCTCAGGCACTACGAGAAGCTGGGGCTTTTAAAGCCGCGGCGCGGAGAGAACGGCTACCGCCTGTACAACCTGCGCGACGTATACAGGCTGACGATCATTCGCGATCTGCGCGGGCTCGGCTTTTCGCTGGAGCGGATCGGGGAATACCGGGGCGGGCTGAGCGTGGACACCCGCCTGAAGCTCTTCGCCGAGGAGGAGGCGCTGATCGCCGTG
>CAKTWY010000177.1 GCA_934630445.1 uncultured Eubacteriales bacterium | reverse complement strand
TGACGTGTGCTGTGACACAAAGTCAAATTCGTACGGCGAGACAAGCTGGCGTTTGAGCGCTTCGTCGTCATAAACAAGCGAGATCTCCACCTGAGGCAGATAGCACGACATGGGGCTGCACAGCCCGGAAGCGATCAGATAAACCGTGCTCGCACGTTGGTCCACCCGGATGGAAAGCCGCTCGGGCAGATCGGCGTCCAGACATTCTCCGTTCCATAGTTTGACTTTGGTATGGTAGCACTTGCGCACGGCGGCGACAGTGTCCGGCGAGAGTGCGAGGGGCGCGCCGAGGGCGGCGTTCACCTCGTCCATATCCGCTTCGCATCTCCAGCCGGTGCCGAAATTGCTGAGATTCCAGTTCAGCACCTGCGGGTAGACTTTCCAGATATCTTCAAAGCGCATGTTGCGGTATGCGTTCAGGTCGATGGGTTTTGCGCCGGCAAACGCCGTTTTAAGGTCGAATGAAACCGCTTCGGCCGTGTCCGGCATTTCGGCCGGCGCCGCGGCGCGCGGCGCGCACTGCGTATTCGGTGTCTGCGCGCTGATTGAAATCTGTACGCACAGCGAGGAGGCTTTGGGCAGTTGAACCGCCATGCGTCCGTCGGCCAGTTTGCATACAGCGTCCTGCCCGTTGGCGTTCACGCCCGTAACGCGGGCGCCCTGCGTCAGCTCGAGCGTCACATGCTGCGCGCGCGCAAGCTCGATGCGCAGACAGATGCCATCTGCGTTCCTGGCATAGGAAAGCTGCGGGATATCAGGCAGTGACAATTCCGCCTTCTCCCAGTCGTCGGGGAAATTCGGGCGGATGGTGAGCGCTTCATGCGGCACATCCATATGTATGCCGAAAAGCCCTTCGGTTACGCAGCGCAGGAACAGCGACACGCCGTCGCCGAAATCCGTTCCGTTTTTGGTCACGCCCGTTGAGCTGGCGTGGCAGCAGATGGCGCCGGGAACGAGCGCTTTGTAAATCGCGCCCTTGATCGTGCCCTTGAGCATGCGGTATGCGCTGTCCTTTTCATCGAGCAGATACGCGGCGACTGCGGCGTTGGCCGTTTCCATCGGCGAGTAGACGTTGTGCGACCAGTTGATCGGCAGCCAGTCGTCCACCCGCACGAGCCCGTCCTCGGAGGTCAGTCGCTTCAGCATATGCGCGAGCATGCGCCGCGCCTTTTCGCCGCTGACGAGGCCGTATTCGATGGGATGGTATACGTCGGGCGCAGTGGTGGAGGGCACTGCCTCTCCGCCTGTGTAAACTGTGTCGAAGTAGAAGCCTGCTTCCTCGTTCCAGAGCTTTGCGTCCAGACGCTGCCGGACCTCTTCGGCGCGGGCAAAAAAGGGCGACGGATCCTCGCCGAGCGCTTCGGCGATCTTCCCTCTGACGGTGTACATCCGCCATACCATTGTCGAGCCGACCGCGCAGCCGAATTCATACTCGAACGAATCGGACGCCCAGAAGCCCAGATGATCGATATAAAGTCCGTCCGCGTCGCGCAGCGCCCGCTCCTCGTAGGCGAGCAGAGCGTCGAGCACCGGCGCCCACTCGCGCAGCAGCGCCAGATCGCCCGTCCAGAGGTAGTGATGCCAGAGCATGTCGGCCGTACTGCCGTAGCTTTCATACTGCGAGGCCTGAGGCCGCTCGCTGTCAGAACCGGCGAGATTGCACAGCCTGCCGTCGCTGTCAAACGCGCAGTGAAAATCAAGCGCTGAATGCACACGGTCGTGGTCGCCGCAGCACGTCAGGCCGTAAAAAATCCGGAAGATCGTCGTGAGGCCGCCCCACGAGTACGCGCAGTGGTTGACTGCCGGCGGATGCCACATGCCGTCGGCCGAAACGGCCGCGAAGCGGAACATCGTATTCAGCTCTTCGTCCGGTGTATGGATGGCGATCCTGTCGCACCGCTCCTTGAAGTGGGCGACGCCCTCGGCCACCGCGCTGCGCCAGAGGGCAGGGTCGGCAGTCAGCGCCGGCTGCGGCGAAGTGCCGCGCCCCCAGTTCAGCGCGAGGCAGGCCTGCGCCCTGCCATGACCTGCTTGCTGCGCACGCACGCGCAGTGCTGCCATTGGGCTGCCGGTCGACGGGCAGCTGAAAATTTCGGCGGGCGCAACCTCGATCTGGCAATTGGCGTCCACGGATGCGCATTCGACCGCCTGCGGCCAGGCGGCGGCGCAGACCCAGTTGGCGCCGTCCGTGTCGTCGCGCAGCACCGCGGCGGAGCCGGTGAACGTCACGCTGTCGTTTGCGGCGAGCTCCGGCTGTCTCCAGGGGATCAGGCGCGACTGCGGGTCATAGGAGCTCATAAAGCAGTTTTTCCCCTCGTACGACAGGCAACCGTGCGTCCAGATGATCTCTGGGATCTCAGCGCCGGGTTCAGCCGCAAAGGTGAATTCCAGGTAAAATGCGCCCGAACGGTGCGGCACAACGTTCAGCGCAGCCGTTACGCCGGAAAACGCTTCGTCGCTCAGTTTGTATTCTACCCAGCCGGGGTGGAATACGGTGTGGCAGTGCTCCAGTTCATGCAGCCATTTGGACCGCCCGCCGCATGCAAAGCCGATATAGCTGTAGCCGAGCGTGTTGGGGATCCCCCAGTTGAGCTCTTCAAATTTCTGATAATGGTTGCTTTCCCAAAAGATAAAAGCCGGCCGGTCGCCCGCCGTCAGCAGGGATTTGCATTCCGGCGCAAAAAGCGGGCGGTTAAAGAGGTTCGGACCGTTTGTGATCTCCAGGCAGCCGTCACGCACGGTGTAATCGGAGCGGAACGTCTTGTCCTTCTGCGGGCGTGCGGCTTTTGAAAGCTGACTGTCCATCAGCGGCCCTTCGAAGCGGTAGTATCGGTCGGATGTCATGTGTGGTACGTTTTTCATGTGCGTTTTCCTTTCTCTATGGAGATGTAATAGCGGCTCGCCCATGCGGGCCTGCACTTTGCGGAACCGGAAACCGCGATATGCCGTTCGTGAATTTTGCAGAGGCGGCGGGCTGCGGCGCACATGCAAACGCAGGCGTGCAACGTCAGCTCTTTTGTGCTGATTTTATTATACCTGCGCCGGCGCTTTGAACAAGCGGATGTGAAAAATAACATGGCTTTATGCCGCCCACTGTGTTTTTATTGAAGGTTGCGCAGGGGAAAAAGGAAGGCGTCCTGCCAGCGCGGACGAGCAGGGGGGCAACAGGTTGAAACGCCGGCGCAAAACCATGCCGGCACAGGTTCTTCTGAAAAACAATCATGTCCGTATAAGCATGAGCGCCTCCGCACGGCGTTTTGCGCCGCACAGGTTGACAAACATCGCCCCGTCTGGTATGATACTCCTGTATTTTGGGCGGTATACCGCCTGTGTAGGGTTTCTTTGTAGGGCGAGTTCCATTTGCAGGGCGCAATTTCCATTGGCGCGGCGTGTCCGCGCGGGCCAAACGGAATACGGTAGGACGGGAGGATGGCTTTATGAACGCCATAGAGAGTTCATCAAGCAGACGCTTCCATGCGTTTCGGCAGCCAATTTCTGCCGGCGCGGGCGGTCTGTTTTTTTTATTGCCTCTGAGCAGAAGCGCGCATGGACATCAAACATTTTTGCTTGGAGGAATCAGTTATGGCAGTTAAAATCGTATTGCTGATCGTGTTTTTCGGTTCAATGGTGGCAGTGGGCGTGTATTCGCGCCGGCACGCGACAAATGTGGCGAGCTTTGTGCTCGGCGCTCGTTCGGTCGGCCCATGGCTCACGGCCTTCGCATACGGCACGTCGTATTTTTCCGCGGTCGTCTTTGTCGGCTACGCCGGGCAGTTCGGCTGGAAGTACGGCCTCGCCTCGACCTGGATCGGCCTGGGCAACGCCGTCATCGGCAGCCTGATGGCCTGGGTCGTGCTCGGCCGGCGCACGCGCGTGATGACAAACCACCTCTCGGCCGCCACCATGCCGGAGTTCTTTGGCCGGCGCTTTGACAGCAAGGCGCTGAAGGTCGTCTCCTCGGCGATCATTTTCATCTTCCTCGTGCCGTATACGGCGTCGATCTACAACGGGCTTTCGCGCCTGTTCGGCATGGCCTTTGACATCCCGTACATCGTATGCGTCATCGCCATGGCGGTGCTCACGGGCGTTTACGTCATCCTCGGCGGCTATATGGCGACCGCCATCAACGATTTTATCCAGGGGCTTATCATGCTCGGCGGCATCGTGGCGGTCATCGCTGCTGTTCTCTCCGGGCAGGGCGGCTTCCTCGAGGCGGTCAAGGGCCTCTCGCTGATTGAAAACGACGTTGCCGCCACGGCCGGACAGCAGGGCGTGTTCGCGTCCTTCTTCGGTCCGGACCCTATGGGGCTTCTGGGCGTCGTGGTGCTGACCTCGCTCGGTACATGGGGCCTGCCGCAGATGGTGCACAAATTCTACGCCATCAAGAGTGAGAAAGCCATCAACACCGGCACCGTCATCTCCACGCTTTTTGCGGTGGTCGTCTCCGGCGGGTGCTATTTCCTCGGCGGCTTTGCGCGCCTTTTCGACGCTCCGGCGATCTATGATGCCCAGGGCAAGATCGTTTACGACAGCATCATCCCGCATATGCTGTCGGGCCTGCCCGACATCCTCATCGGCATCGTCATCGTCCTCGTCCTTTCCGCGTCGATGTCGACGCTTTCCTCGCTCGTGCTTACCTCCAGCTCGACGCTGACGCTCGACTTCCTCAAGGGGAACATCGTCAAAAAGATGGAGGAGGGCACGCAGCTGCTCGTCATGCGCATCATGATCGTGTTCTTCATCGCGCTTTCCGTCGTCCTTGCAATCAATCCGCCGACCTTTATTGCCCAGCTGATGGGCATCTCCTGGGGCGCGCTGGCCGGTGCGTTTCTGGCGCCGTTCCTCTACGGGCTCTACTGGCGGGGCGTCACGCGCGCAGCCGTCTGGGCGAGCTTTGCCTCGGGCGTCGGCATCACGGTGGCGAATCTGTTCTTCAAGTTCATCGCTTCCCCCATCAACGCCGGCGCGATCGCAATGCTCGCGGGCCTGGTCGTCGTGCCGGCCGTGAGCGTGCTCACGCCGCGGATGCCGCGCGTGCAACTGGATAAGATTTTCGCCTGCTATGACGAAG
>CAKTWY010000176.1 GCA_934630445.1 uncultured Eubacteriales bacterium | reverse complement strand
CTGCCGTTCTGCGGACGGGGTCCTTCGCTGACGCTCAGGATGACAGGTAACCTTTTGTCATTCTGAGGAACGCAGTGACGATAACCGAAAGGTCATGCGAGAATCCCGGATTTCGGAGGGCATGCCCGGGCAGAATGCCATTCTGCGCCCGGGCTCCCCGGCGCGCAAAAAACCGGGCGGATCCGTATGGACCCGCCCGGCTGTCTGCTGACTTCACAACGCTTACTTGATATACTTCCAGGGATTGACATGCTTGCCGTTCACACGCACCTCAAAGTGGCAGTGCGGACCGGTCGAGTTGCCGGTGTTGCCGACTTTTGCGATCTGCTCGCCCTTGGCGACCTTCTGCCCGACCTTGACGGTGATGGCGCTGTTGTGGGCATAAAGGGTCTCCAGCCCGTTGCCGTGGCTGATGATGACGCATCTGCCGTAGCCGCCGTTCCAGCCGGCGAAGACGACCGTGCCGCCGTCCGCGGCGACGACCTTGCTGCCTGTCGGGCCTGCAAAATCAACGCCCGTGTGGAAGCCGCGGCTGCGGTAGCCGTAGTTGGAGGTGAGCATCCCGCCGTAGGGGCGGCGCATGGTTCCGGTAGGTGCTTTTGCCGGCGGCTTTTTCGTGCCGACGCGCACGACCTTGTCGACCGGCTCGGAAACCGTCTGGCTGTTCAGAATCTCGCGGGAGACCTCCTTGCCGGAGACGGTGACGACCTTCGCAGTGATCTGCCTGACGCCGTTGACGCCCTCGACCAGCGTCTTTTTATCCGTGGTGTAGTACTGGTCGCTCTCCTGCGTGATGGTCTCAAAGGGAATTTCCTCGGTATAGGTGACGGTCTTCGTGTTCTGCACCTCGAGGGCGGGAACCGCCTGGGTGACCGTGAGCGTCTGCCCGATCATAAGCTTGTTGATGTCCATGCCGGGGTTGAGCGCGGCAAGCTCCGCCATGGAAAGGCCGTGCTCCGCAGCAATGCCGGAGAAGGTATCGCCCCCTTCAACGGTATAGACCTGCTCTTCGACGACATTCTTCGTAAGCGCGGCGCTGATCTCTTCCACCGGGCGCTCATAGGTGGAGGCGATCCTCTGCGCGCGGATCTCCACGTCGGAGACGAACGACGCCTCGGCCCCTTCTTCCGTATTCGCGGCGAGGATGCCGTCAAGCACGCCCTGCAGGGAGGCCCGATCGTCCGTCGCGCCGACGATCTCATCGTCGAGGCGCAGGACAAAGAGGTTTTCGACCTCAGAAACTTTGGAATAAAGCTTTGTCTCCAGCTCCGCCTCGTCGAGCATCTGGCTCTTGTCAAGAACCGTGTAGCGGTAGTCCATGTCGACGTTCAGCTGGTAGGGGCGGCTTAAATACCGCGCGGTGTCGGCCTCGACACGGCTGACGACCTCCATCACGGTGTCGCGCTCGGCGATGCTGCCGACCGGCTCTCCGTCGACGATCACCTGCACGCCGATGGCAAAATAATTCGAAGAAAGGATGATCATGGTGAAAGCGCCCAGCGCCGCCAGGGAAGACAGACGGCTCACGCGCCCGCGCAGAAACGGCGCGAAAAATTCGCCCACGCGCTGGCGGGAAAACGGCGTTCCTGCGAGCATCAGCTCCCCTTTCGCCATCAGGCGCGAGAGGGTCTCGCCCAGGGCGAAGACAGGTTTCACCGCATAGTGCATCAAAAGGCGCACAAGGGCCCACACGCGGTCAAACACGCGCGCAGGCGTCCACTTCGCGGCGCGCACGCGCGCCCTTGCCAGGGAAAACGCACGCGAAGCGCCGACACGCGCGGCGGCGAAACGGCGCAGGATCATCCCGGAGGCTTTTTGCAGTTTGCTGGAACGATGTCCTTCAAAAACGCGGGTAGACATCGGAAACGCACTCCTTCCGGTAATCAGGATGAATAATATTACAGAACGTAATGTTACAATTCAGCTACAAACAGTTACAAATTGGTTACAGGCCGCAATCATCATATACCCATTTCGCGCTTTTGTCAAGCATTTATATAAAAGCACCAGAAACAGACATTTTACGCACCGGAAAAGTAGGCGATTTGCCGTCTTTTGGACAGACAAAAAGCCGCGTCAGATTTTACAAAACCGGGCGGAAAAAACGATATATTCTTGACATACCGGCTAAAGACATATAAAATATTCTTTAATGATATTATTATATGGAAATTCGTTGCGTCATTTTGATAGACCGGCCGCGCGGAGAACGGGATTTCGCGCGCGCACCCGCCTGTTTTAATACGTTAACCGTTTCTTTCATAAAGATATCTGTACCTTCGGGCGGAGGCGCTGAGGCGGCCTCTCCCCTAAAACTGAATGAAAGGTAGGTTAAAAGGTCGCTATGAACCCCATTTTAAAGGCGATACTTATCGTGGCCGCGGTCCTCGTGTCACTTGCTGTCGGGGCCCTTCTGGGCTTTTTGTATAGAAAGAACGTCGCGGAAAAGGAAATCGGCAGTGCGGAAGAAGAAGCAAAGCGCATCTTAAACGACGCCATCAAGGCGGCGGAGGCAAAAAAGCGCGAGTCCATCGTGGAGGCGCGCGAGGAGATTTACAAGGCCAGGACCGAGTCGGAGCGGGAGATCAAGGAGCGCCGCGCCGAACAGCAGAAGCAGGAGCGCCGCCTCCAGCAGAAGGAGGAGTCGCTCGACCGCAAGCACGAGCAGATCGAGAAGAAGGAAGAGAGCCTGTCGAAAAAGCTCAAGGAAGCGGAAGAGCAGGCTGAGGAAATGCGCGCCATCAAAAAAAGCGAGCTTGAGCTTTTGGAGAAGATATCCGGCCTTACGTCCGACCAGGCGCGCGAGCTGATCGTGCAGCAGGTCGAGGACGAGGCGCGCCACGACAGCGCGCTGCGTTTGAAGGAGATCGAGCAGCAGCTGAAGGAAGACGCCGAACAGAAGGCGCGCGAGCTGATCTCGCTCGCCATCCAGAAGGTCGCGGCCGACCATGTGTCGGAGGCGACGGTGTCCGTCGTACCGCTGCCAAACGACGAAATGAAAGGCCGCGTCATCGGCCGCGAGGGCAGGAACATCCGCGCGCTCGAAACGCTGACGGGCGTCGATCTCATCATCGACGATACGCCGGAGGCGATCACGCTCTCGGCGTTCGATCCCGTGCGCCGGGAGATCGCAAGGCTGTCGCTTGAAAAGCTCATCAGCGACGGGCGCATCCATCCCGCGCGCATTGAGGAAATGGTTGAAAAATCGCGCCGCGAGGTCGAGGCCACCATCAAGCAGGAGGGCGAGCGCGCCGTATTCGAGGTCGGCCTGCACGGCATCCATCCCGAGCTTGTCAAGCTGCTCGGACGCATGCGCTACCGCACGAGTTACGGGCAGAACGTGCTGCGCCATTCCATCGAGGTGGCGCACATCTCCGGCATCCTCGCCGCGGAACTCGGCTGCGATATCACGCTGGCCACGCGCGCGGGTCTGCTGCATGACATCGGCAAGGCCATCGACCATGAGGTCGAGGGCTCGCACGTGACGATCGGCGTCGATCTGGCGCGCAAATATAAGGAATCGCCCGACGTTATCCACGCCATCCATGCCCACCACGGCGATGTGGAGCCGCAGACGGTGATCGCATGCCTGGTGCAGGCGGCCGACGCCATTTCGGCGGCGCGCCCGGGCGCGCGGCGCGAGAACCTCGAGGCGTACATCAAGCGTCTGGAGAAGCTGGAGAGCATCGCCAACTCCTTTAAAGGCGTTGAAAAGTCCTTCGCCATCCAGGCCGGGCGCGAGATCCGCATCATCATCAAGCCGGAAGAGGTCAAGGACGACGAGATGGTGCTTCTGGCGCGCGAGCTGTCCAAGAAGATCGAGGACGAGATGGAGTATCCCGGCCAGATCAAAGTCCACCTCGTGCGCGAAACGCGCGTGGTCGATTACGCAAAGTAATATTGCGTGAATATAATACAGATATAAATGCCCCGCGGCGGAACGCATGGTTTCGCCGCGGGGCATTTTCGCGCGCAGGGATGCGGATCGTATGCGGCCCTGCCCCCCTCACGCGCATCCTGAGCGGTGCGATCCCCCGAAGGGCACGCGAATTGCAGCGAACGTTTCGGAGCGACAGCACTGCTCCAGGCGCAAAAATAAGTGACAGGCGCTATCGGAAAAATGCGGGGCCGATACGACGGCCCCCGTCATCCCCGCGCATCTGTACGGGAGCATTCCTGCAGATTGTTTCAGCTGATCGATCTGTGCGGATGTATGATACATTTGACGGCGTATTTTGCATCTGTTTTGGCCGGCACAGTCCGGGCTGCCTCACAACGCGGGCATCTGCTATCTCCGCACCACAAAGCGTCTGTTTGGAAAAACAGACGCTTTTTTGCGTGCAAAGGCTGCGGCGTGCGGGCGTATAATTACCAGAATGTTGCCGTATTTGTATAAAACAGGCGCAAATTCGCCATTTACAGCCTTTCAAATCGCAATGATAAAATCGCGAGAAGATTTTACCGAACATACGTGCTATACTGCAGCTACAGCGGTTTTGACCGATGAGAGACTGCTGATCGCCGTCCGGCGCGCACGGGGCGCGGGAAGCCGCCCGCGGCCGCGGCCGGCGCATCGCGGCGGGGGCTTCGGCCCCGGCGCCGGGCGGCGCGGAAAAGAAAGGAGGCCGGGGGCCGTGCGAGACGGGAAGGGCCGTTTTCAAAAAGGGGAGAGCGGAAATCCGCGCGGAAGGCCGCGCAAAAGCGCCACAGCGGACGGCGGCGCGGAGGCGATGCTCAAAAAGGCGGCGGAGGAGGCGGTGCGCGTATTGACGGAGACGATGCGCAGCGAGGACGTAAAGGCGGAGCTGCGCGTGTCGTGCGCGACGGAAGTACTCAGCCGCGTATACGGCAAGGGGGGGAGCATCCCCTCCGCGCGGCAGGAGGAAGGCGGGGGCGAGGTGCGCTTTACTTTTTCAGGCGAGGCGGAGCGCTATGCCCAGTAACGTCACCTGCGCGCTCGGCACGCCGTCGGAAAAGCAGCGCGCGTTTTTTGAGGCGCGCGGGCGCTTCGTCGCCTACGGCGGGGCGCGCGGCGGCGGGAAGAGCTGGGCCGTGCGGAAAAAGGCGCTTCTGCTCGC
>CAKTWY010000175.1 GCA_934630445.1 uncultured Eubacteriales bacterium | reverse complement strand
TTATTTCTCTTCCCCTTCACGCGGTAGGGCAGCGGCGTGATAATGCCGAAATTGATATTCATGGGCTGAAAATCTTCCGCGTTCTCATCCGAGATGTAAGCGGCGAGCGCCCCGATGGCCGTCTCTCGCGGAAGGGGGAGCGGCTCCTCCCCTCTCAGCGTGCGCGCCAGCTGCACGCCTGCGTAAAAGCCGGACGCCGTGCTCTCGATATACCCTTCCACGCCCGTCATCTGCCCGGCAAAGGCGACGCGCGGCTCCCTCCGCGCGCGGTAAAAACAGTCGAGCAGGGCAGGAGAATTGAGATAGGTATTGCGGTGCATCACGCCGTAGCGCACAAACTCCGCTCTCTTCAGTGCCGGAATCATGGAGAAGACGCGCTTCTGCTCGCCGAACTTCAGATGCGTCTGGAAGCCGACGAGGTTATACAGCGTGCCCGCGGCGTTGTCGCGCCTGAGCTGCACGACGGCATAGGGCCAGCGGCCCGTCTTCGGATCCGTGATGCCGCGCGGTTTGAGCGGCCCGTAACGCAGCGTATCCACGCCCCTGCGCGCCATGACCTCCACCGGCATGCAGCCCTCAAAAACGGACTTGTCCTCAAACCCGTGCACCGGCGCTTCCTCTGCCTGGCACAGCGCGTTCCAGAAAGCCAGGTACTCTTCCTCGTTCATCGGGCAGTTGATATAGGACGCCTCGCCTTTGTCATAGCGCGAGGCGAAAAACGCGCTTTCCATATCGATGCTCTCGCATGTGACGATCGGCGCGGCGGCGTCGTAAAAATGGAGATAGCCCTCCCCGCCGAAAAAGCGGCGGATCTCCTCCGCCATCGCGTCGGAGGTCAGCGGCCCTGTGGCGACGATGACGGCCCCCTCCTCTGGGATGCGCACCGCCTCGTCCGGAACAATTGTGATGTTCGGATGCCCCTTGATACGCCGCGTCACTTCGGCTGCGAACGGCCCGCGGTCTACCGCGAGCGCGCCGCCCGCTTCGACGCGGTGCAGGTCCGCCGCTTCAATCACGACCGAGCCAAGGCGGCGCAGCTCTTCCTTCAAAAGCCCCGCCGCGTTCGTCAGCTCCGCCGAGCGCAGGGAGTTGGAGCAGACAAGCTCGCAAAAATCAGGCGAGTGATGCGCGCTCGTCATTTTCTGCGGCTTCATCTCCACCAGCGTCACCGCAACGCCGCGCACGGCCAGCTGCCAAGCGGCCTCGCAGCCCGCGAGGCCCGCTCCGAGGACGGTCGCCTTCATTCCGTGACCTCCGCCTTTTTGCGTGTGCGCTTCCTAGCCGGCTGCTCCGCCTCGTCCGCCGCAGCCGCTTTCTTTGCGGTGGACTTTTTGCCAGCCGTTTTCTTTTCGGCCGGCTTTTTCGCCGCGCTCTTCTTCTCCGCCGCTTTTTTCGCCGTCTTTTCCCCGGCGCCATCTGCCTGGGCTGCTGCGTCCGCGCTGCCGGCATCAGTGGCGACCTCTTTCTTCGTTTTCGTGCTCGCGGCGAGCGGCTGCTCCCAGCCGCAATCCGGCTTCAGGCAGACGTTCTTTTTCTCCAGCTTGTTGTAGCGGCGGTAAACCGTGCCGCCGCACTGGGGGCAGACTTCCTTCGTCGGCTTATCCCAGGTCATAAAGGTGCAGGTCGGGTTTTTCTCGCAGCCGTAATAGGCAAAGCCTTTTTTCGACTTTTTCTTCAGCACCTTGCCGCCGCACAGCGGGCAGACCGCGCCCGTATCCTCGGCGAGCGGCTTTGTATTTTTACACTCCGGATAGCCCGGGCAGGCGAGGAACTTGCCGAAGCGGCCGGATTTGATGACCATGTTACGCCCGCACAGCTCGCAGACGACGTCCGTCTCCTCATCCTTGACTTTGATGCGCTTCTGATCGAGGTCCTTTTCCGCCCGTTCCAGATCGCCCGAAAAGTCCTTATAAAAATGATCGAGGATCTCGCGGTAATCAGTCTTGCCACTTTCCACCTCGTCGAGCTCATCCTCCATCTTGGCGGTGAACTTGACGTCGATGATGTCGGAAAATTTGTCTTTCATCAGATCCGTGACCGCCTCGCCCAGCGGCGTCGGCTTTAAGCTTTTGCCCTCTTTTTCAACGTAGTCACGGCTGAGGACCGTGGTGATCGTCGGCGCATAGGTCGACGGGCGGCCGATGCCCTTCTCCTCCATCGCGCGGATGAGCGAGGCCTCGGTATACCGGGCGGGCGGCTGGGTGAAGTGCTGCTTCGGCTCGGTCTTTTTATGCTTGAGCTCCTGCCCCTCGGTGAGCTCGGGGAGCTTTGACTCGCCTTCCCGCTCGTCGTCCGTCGACTCCTCGTAAACGGCGGTGAAGCCCGCGAACTTCACCTTATAGCCCGTGGTGCGGAAGATATAGCCCTCGCAGGCGATATCGATCGACATCGTATCGTAGACGGCATCGGCCATCTGGCAGGCGATAAAACGCGACCAGATGAGCTTATACAGCTTATACTGATCGTTCGTCAGGTCCTTTTTGATGCTGTCCGGCGTGATGGACGCATCCGACGGACGGATCGCCTCGTGCGCGTCCTGTGCGCCCTTTTTGGTCTTGAACACGCGCGGACTTTTCAGCGCGTACTCCGCGCCGAACGCCCCTTCGATAAACTGCCTGGCGTCGGCGACGGCGTCGTCCGCAAGGCGCAGGGAGTCGGTACGCATATAGGTGATAAGGCCCGTCAGGCCGTGCCCTTCCAGCTCCACGCCCTCATAAAGCTCCTGCGCGACGGACATCGTGCGCCGCGAGGTCATGTTCAGCCGCCGCGACGCCTCCTGCTGCAGGGTAGAGGTGATGAAGGGCGGCGGGGGCGCTTTTTTCTTCAACGATTTTTTGATGCTTTTTGTGATGTACTCCGCGCCTTCGATCTTCTGCAGGACGGCGTTCGTCTCCTCCTCGGTTTTCAGCTCGAGCTTGCCGTTCTCATCGCCGTAGAATTTGGCGACCAGGTTCTGCCGCGCGGCGGCAAGGGTGACATCGATCGTCCAGTACTCCTCCGGAACGAATGCCTGTATCTCGCGCTCGCGGTCGACCACAAGGCGCGTGACGACCGACTGCACGCGGCCCGCTGAAAGGCCGCGGCGCACCTTGCGCCACAGAAACGGCGAGAGCTTATAGCCCACGATACGGTCAAGGATACGGCGCGCCTGCTGCGCGTCGACAAGGTTCTCGTCGATGTCGCGCGGGTGGCTGATGCCTTCCGTCACCGCTTTTTTGGTGATCTCATTGAACGTGACGCGGCGCTTGCCGTCGTCGGGGAGATTTAAAAGCTCCTTCAAATGCCACGAGATCGCCTCGCCCTCGCGGTCCGGGTCGGTCGCGAGGTAGACGTAATCGCTCTCGCTTACGGCGTCGCGAAGCTCGCTGATGGTCTTGTCCTTGCCGTCGATGGGCTCGTACTGCGGGATAAAGCCGTTCTCCAGGTCGACGCCCATCTTCTTCTTGGGCAGGTCGCGCAGATGCCCCATGGACGCTTTCACCCGGTAGCCTCCGCCCAGATATTTGGCGATCGTCTTCGCCTTTGCAGGCGACTCGACGATGACGAGTTTTGCCATTTGATTTCCTCCAATAACGCATTTAATCCGGCGAAAAATCCGCCGTTTCTACAGGGGCCGGAGCGCCTAATTCCAGCGCTCGTTTATTACAAAATATTTTCCAGGAAGCTGTTTTATTATACCACGCATCTCGAGCATTGTCAGCGCCACAGTGACGCGCGGCGCGTCGAGCCCGAGCGCCTCGATCAGTGCGTCCAGCTGTATGCGCCCGGCAGCGATGCGCGCGACGATACTGCGCTCAAGCTCCGACTGGCACCGCGCGAGAAGCGCGCCGTCCGCCTCCTGCGCCGCGGCCGGGACGGGCCTTGCCTGCTCGGCCATGGCGTCGTGATAAAAAGCGGCGTATTCCTCCAGAACATCCTGCGCGGTCATGACGAGCTTCGCCCCGTCGCGGATGAGCGCATTCGTGCCTTCACTCGTTTTTGCGTCGATATTGCCGGGAACGGCAAACACATCGCGCCCCTGTTCGAGCGCGATGGACGCGGTGATGAGCGAGCCGCTCTTTTTCGGCGCTTCGGTCACGAGCACGCCGAGCGAAAGTCCGCTGATGATGCGGTTGCGCGCGGGGAAGTTCCCCGCGTCGGGCGGCGAACCCGGCGGCACCTCTGCAATCACAGCGCCGACGGCGAGGATATCCTCCATCAGCCTGGCGTTTTCCGCCGGATAGCAGATATCGACGCCGCATCCAAGCACCGCGACCGTGGGCCGGCCCGCCTTCAGCGCACCGATATGCGCCGCGGAATCGATCCCGCGCGCCATGCCCGAAACGATGAGTGCGCCGCGTGCGGCAAGCTCGCGCGAGAGCGCCTGCGTGACGGCAAGGCCGTACGGCGTGGCCCTGCGGCTGCCCCCGACGGCGAGCGCGGGCAGGCTGTCAAAATCAGGAAGAACCCCGCGCACGTATAAAACCGGCGGCGGGGCGTATATCTGCCGCAGTCTGTCCGGATATGCCGCATCCTCAAGTGTGAGGACGCGGATACCGTTCTTTTCGCAGAAGGCGAGGATGCGCTCGCCGCGCACAAGCGACTTATCGCAAAGCTCGTGCAGCTCATGCGTGCCGATGCCCTCGATGCCTTCATAATCGCCGCGCTCGGCACGGTAGATCTCCGTCGGCGAGCCGAAGCGGTCCATGAGGCGCGCGCTTTTCGCCGCGCCGAGGCCGCGGCGCGAGGCCAGCCACATCCAGAATTTCATCTGCGCCATCTTCGGCTCCTCCTTCGTCCGACGCACGGCCGGTTCGATTATGCCTGCTGCATCTGCCACATAAAGACCGCCGCCGCCACCGCTGCGTTCAGAGACTCGGCCGCCCCGCTCATGGGCAGGAAAACCACTTCGTCGCAAAGCGAAAGCAATTTATCCGTTCTCTGCCCCGTTTTTGCCGAAAGATACAAAGACTTGTAATACGACATAAATTTCAGATCCGTTTTCAACTTTTCTTCAAATTTATTGATCGTATGCGTATCTTTTTCAATGAGATCCCACTTATTCATCACGATCACCGACGGCTTGCCCTGTTCGTGCACGTAGCCGATAATCTTCACGTCCTGTTCCGTCAGCCCCTCGGCGGCGTCCACCACAAGAACGCACACGTCGCT
>CAKTWY010000174.1 GCA_934630445.1 uncultured Eubacteriales bacterium | reverse complement strand
CGCCCCCTGCGCTGCGACGCGGTGGTCATCTCCACCCAGCACGACCCGGACGTATCCCTGCAGACGCTGCGCACTGCGGTGCTGGAAGAGGTCATCCGCCCGAACCTTCCCGAGGGCTTTCTCGACGAGCGCACGCGCGTATATATCAACCCCACCGGCCGCTTTGTCATCGGCGGGCCGCAGGGGGATTCGGGCCTGACGGGGCGCAAGATCATTGTCGACACATACGGCGGCTATGCGCGCCACGGCGGCGGCGCTTTTTCCGGCAAGGACCCGACGAAGGTCGACCGTTCGGCGTGCTACATGGCGCGCTACATCGCCAAGAACATCGTGGCGGCGGGCCTTGCCCGCCGGTGCGAGATCGAGGTTGCGTACGCCATCGGTGTGGCGCGCCCGGTCTCCGTCATCACGGACACGATGGGCACCGGCGTTATGGACGATGAGCGCCTTGCAAAACTCGTGTGCGAGAAGTTCGATATGCGCCCGGCCTCCATTATCGATAAGCTGGACCTGCGCCGGCCGATCTACCGCCAGGTCGCCGCGTGCGGGCACTTCGGCCGCACGGATATCGACCTGCCGTGGGAGCGCACCGATATGGCGCAGATGCTCGCGCAGTACCGGGTTTGACACCGCTGCCGGCACTTCTGTAATAAGGGATCGCAAGCGCGCCGCAGTCTGCGGCGCGCTTGCGTATTTCGGCATGCGAAGGCGGCACCATTTTATTCCGGCGTCAATTTTTGCAAAAGCTATGGCTGTGCGCGCGCAAATCGTGTAAAATAAAATATAGTCTGTGGCTGTTTTTTTGTGCGCATGCGCGGCGGTTGCCAGCTTGCCTATGGAGCGGTGACGGCCGCTATTTTGGATGTAACAGAACGGAGGGGGCGTATGGACGCTGAATTTACCGCGCGCTGCGTGGAGGCGGCGGAGCATTTCACGGCGCTGTGCGGTATTGACTGCTATGTGCTCGATGCTGAGCGGCGTGCGTTTGTCAACCCGCCCTCTGTGCCGAAGCGCTTTTGCGAGGAGATCACGTACGAAAAATGCTGCCCGCTCAACACGCACCTGTACGGTGCGAGCGAGGCCGCTCGCTGGAGCGGGAAATACATTTATTACTGCGCGGTCGGCTTTGTCTTTGTCGCGGCGGCACTGACCGGAGCGGATGGCGCTGCGCTCGGCAGCCTGATCGCCGGCCCGGTCATCATGGGGGAGGCCGGCGACACGCTCGACGAGCTGCCGCGCGGCGATATGCGCGCGGCGGCGCAGGGGCTCCCTGTCCTTTCCACCGCGCGTGTGAGCCATCTTTCCGAGCTTCTCGCCCTGGTGGCGGACTCCGTGTCCGAGGGCACACTGCGCGCGCGCGCAGGGCATGTCTACGAGCAGGAAAAAATATTGAAGGAGATCTACGCCGTCAAGGACAAGTGCGCCCTTGCCGACGCATCGGTCTACCCCATTGCATACGAAAAGCGCCTGCACGAGCTGATCGTCGCGCGCGATAAAGCCGGCTCGCAGGAGCTGCTGAACGAGCTGCTGGGTCATATCTATTGTTCCTGCGATTTTGACCTGTCGGAGATCCGCGCACGCATCCTCGAGCTTTTTGTGCTTATTTCGCGTGCGAGCATCGACGCGGGGGCGAATGTCGGCGAGATCTTTGGCTTCTCCACGGCTTATATCCGCGACATTGAGCACGCCGGTTCGCTGGATGAGCTGGGCGTGTGCATCACCGATGTGCTGCACCGCTTTATCAGCTACACCTTTGATTTCGCCCAGGTGAAGCATTCGGATACGGTGTACAAGGTCATGGAGTACGTGCGCTCCAATTATATGAAGAAGCTTTCTCTGGACGAGATCGCCTCCTCCGTCTACCTCAGCCGCTCCTATCTGTCGAGCCTTTTTAAGGAGGAAACGGGTACGTCGCTCACTTCCTATATCAGCCGTGTGCGTGTGGAAAAAAGCAAGATCCTTCTTGCCGACGCGTCGCTGGGCCTTGCGGATATCGCGGATATGTGCGGCTTTGAAGACCAGAGCTACTTCACCAAGGTGTTCAAGAAATATGTCGGCGTGTCGCCGAACCGCTTTCGCACGGGGAGAAATTGAGAGAGGAGCGGGGATATGCGACTTTTTGCCGCCATCCTTTTGGATCATGAGATGCGGCGTGCGCTGACCGGTGTGCAGCAGGCACTGCGCGCGGCGGGAGCGCGCGCAAACTATACGCGGGCGGAAAACCTGCATTTGACGCTTGCCTTTTTGGGGGAGACGGACGATTTGGCGCTTGCCAGGCATGCGCTCGCATACTGCACCGGCGCGCCTTTTGCATTGACACTGACGCATGTCGGGTGCTTTGGGAATCTGTGGTGGGTCGGAGCAGATGGGGGCGAGGCGCTGGAGCGCCTCGCGCTGTGCACGCAGGATGCCTTCCGGCGCGCGGGCTTTCCCATCGAACGGCGCGCTTTCCGCGCGCATATCACGCTTGCGCGCGGCCTTTCGCTCACCGCGCCGCCGCGCCTGGAGATACCGTCTGTGCGTATGGCGGTGCGCGAGGTGAGCCTGATGCGTTCTGACCGCGCGCCGGGCGGGGGCGTGATTTATTCGCAGCTGGGCTCGGTAAAGCTGCTTCCGTCTGAGGAATAAGGCTGGCTGTACGCAAGGGTGCGCGAATCAGCACATGGGCCTTTTCATCGGGCGAATTTTCTGTTACAATATGTTACAATAGGACATAACATGGAAATAAGGCGAAAAATATCATTTTCCGCCCGGATGCCGAACAGAGGATGTGAAAAATATGCCGTTGGACCATCTGGCGCAAAGCGTTTTGCCGGCGTCCGCACACCCTGCCGTACAGGATATGCGCGACGAGCTGACTGGGCTGTACAGCCGCGCTGCGATGCAGTGCCGCGTGTCGTGCGCACTTGACCGACCGGGCGGCGGTGCACTCATCCTGTTGAATCTCGACGATTTTAAAACGGTCAACGATTATTCCGGCCATTTGGCGGGGGATGAAATTCTGCGCGGCACGGCCCTGGCGTTGTCGCAGCTTTTCTGGGCGCGCGATATCATTGCCCGCACGGGGGAAGATGTGTTCTGCGTCTATGTGGCGAGCACTTCGAGCGCGCAGATGATGGCGGATAAAACCACGCAGCTGCGCCGTCGCCTGCGCGAGCTTGGCGAGGCGCAGGGCCTTGCGCGGCCCCTTACCGCCTCGATCGGCGTCGCCTACCGCGAAGCGGAGGATGACTGGGATGCGCTTTTTGCGCGCGCGGCCTTTGCCATGGGGGAGGAAAAGGCTGCCCGGGCGCTTGCCCTGCACGCGCGGCGCAGGTCTGCCCGCGCGGGCGGCGGTGCGCTGTGCACGGCGGCCAGCCGCAGCGTTGCGACCGACCTTACGCGCATCCGCCGGGAGATCCGCGAGCGCGGCACGGTCAAGGGCGCATATTGCCAGGACTATGAATCGTTCAAGCGCATTTATCGCTTTGTCGAGCGCGGCCTGCGGCGCAGCGGCCGCACGGCTTTTGTTCTTTTGATGACGCTGACGGACGAGGAAGGGAATTTTACGCCGCTCGAGGTGCGCTGCACGCAGATGCAGCGCCTGCACGAGGCGATTCAGGCCTCGCTCAGATCGGGCGACGTCTTCGCGCAGTATTCCAGCGGACAGTTCCTGCTCATGGTGCTCGGCACCACGCGGGAGAATGCAAACGTCATCGGCGAGCGCGTGCGCCGCGCCTTTTTGCGCACATGCCCGCCGGAGGAGGGCGCAAGTCTGCGCTTTGACGTTTACCCCATTGGGCCTGCGGAGGATAAAGCCGCGGCGGGCAAGGCGGGCTTGTGACGCCGGCTTTTGAAAAACAAGGCAAGGGCGCGCTGCATATCCGGCAGCGCGCCCTTACATTTTGCATGAGATGGGATGGATGACGATGCGCTTTTATTTCGCGCCGCTCGAGGGTGTCACAGGCTACATTTACCGCAATGCGCACCGCCGCTTTTATGCGCCGGCGGATAAATACTTTATGCCGTTTGTCTCGCCCAACCAGCACCATGTGTTTACCAGGCGCGAGCTTGCGGAAGTTTCTCCCGCGCACAACGATGTGGAAACGTGCGTTCCGCAGCTGATGACGAAATGTGCGCGCGATTTTATCTGGGCCGCGGGTGCGCTGCATGCCATGGGCTATCGCGAGGTGAACCTGAATCTCGGCTGCCCGTCAGGCACCGTCACGGCAAAGGGGAAGGGGGCGGGCTTTCTGGCCGCGCCGGATGCGCTCGACGCTTTCTTTGCGGAGATCTTTTCGGCGGCCGACATCCGGGTCAGTGTCAAAACACGTCTGGGCTTTGCTGAAGAAGAGGAGTTTGATCGCCTGGTTGAAATTTTCAACCGCTACCCCATCGCCGAGCTGATCGTTCATCCGCGCGTGCGCGCGGACTTTTACAAAGGCGCGCCGCGTCTGGACGCTTTCTCCCGCGCGCTTTCTGCGATCCGCGCGCCTGTGTGCTATAACGGCGATATTGTCACGCCGGAGGAGAATGCGGCGCTGCATGCGCGCTTGGACACGGTACAAACGGTGATGATCGGCCGCGGCCTTGTCGCCAACCCTGCGCTTTTGTCGCAGATACGGGGCGGCGGCGCGGCGGATGCGCGCACGCTGCGTGCCTTCCATGACGCATTGTATGAAGGCTATTGCGAGGCTTTCGGGAGCAGGCGGAGCGCGGTGCTGCGTATGAAAGAGCTCTGGTTTTACATGATCTGTCTGTTTGATGCGGGCGAGGCCTGCGCCAAACAGATTCGCCGCGCGGCCGATGCGCCCGCATATGAAGCGGCCGTCGACGGCGTTTTCCGCACGCTGAACCTGCGGGAAAGCGCGCGGCCCGACTGGCGGCAGCCGTGAGCGCGGACGGGTGGAGTGGCCGGTAATTCGCTGCGGTTGAGCCCGTTTACAGCGCGCTGAAACTTTTTCGACAGAAATCAACATTTTGTGTTGACAGGCGCAGCCTGGTCTGGTATACTAACAAAGCTGTCTGAACGACGGCACCGCAGAAAAAAGCAAAAGTTCAAAAAACTTGGGAAAGTTGTTGACTTAAGCGGATTTTTGTGGTATAATTAAAAAGCTGTCGTGAAGAGCGAAGCGAGTCAAAGACAATGAAGCGGCGAGGAAAAAGAGCTTGACAAACCGACTGAGTTGTGA
>CAKTWY010000173.1 GCA_934630445.1 uncultured Eubacteriales bacterium | reverse complement strand
ATCTTGCCGCGCTCACCGCGCGGCGCGAAGAGCTGGACGCGTCCATCGCTTCGCTCGAGGCGCGTCAGGCTGTGCTGGACGAAGCCTGCACCCTGCTGGACGGAGCGAACGAGGAGATCCTCTCGCGCGTCTCCCCCATCCTGTCGCGCCGCGCAGGCGAATTCATGTCCGTGCTGACGAATGGCCGGTATGAAAAGCTGCAGGTCCGCCGCGAACTGGACGCGCTTGTCAGCGACGGCGGCGTCTCGCGCACGACGCTCTCGCTCTCCGCAGGAACGGCGGACTGCCTGTATCTCGCGCTGCGCCTGGCGATCTGTACGCTCGCCCTTCCCGAACGGGAAAACGCGCCCCTGATCTTCGACGACGCGCTGCTCACACTCGACGACAGGCGCGCCGAAGCCGCGCTGCGCCTGCTCGCAGAGCTGGCAAAAACGCGTCAAATTCTCCTTTTCTCCTGCCACGGCCGTGAAAAAGAGCTGTATGACCGCCTGTTTGCGTCAAAAAACTCTTGTTTTGCATAAGCTTTTGATATATGATATACTGTAGCTATCAAGAGCATATTTTTATTTTGATGCGGAAGAACGTATTACAAAGGAGGAGGCTCCATTATGACAGTTACGACACAGTACGGCCTGATCGAGATCACACCGGACGTTGTCGCCTCCATTGCCGGCAACGCCGCGGCCAACTGCTTCGGCGTGAAAGGCATGACGATTAAAAACGTGGCTGACGGCATTGTGCGCCTTTTAAAGCGCGATGCGGCAAACCGCGGCGTGTCCGTGCGTGAAAACAAGGATGCGAATACCGTCGATATCGAGCTGCACATCGCAGTAGAGCACGGTATCAATATCAACACTGTCTGCCGTTCCATCATCAGCGAAGTGCGCTACAACGTGGTGCGCCTGACCGGGATCAAAGTCGGCCGGGTCGACGTATTTGTAGACAGCATCCGCGTCGGTTAGGGAGGGCATTCACTTTGTCGGAAAAGATTAACGGCGGCCGTTTTCAGGCCATGGTTATCGAGGCTGCGGAATGTATCAACGACCGCCGCCAGGAAGCAAACGAACTCAACGTCTTTCCCGTGCCGGACGGCGATACGGGCACCAATATGTCCCTTACAATGGGCGCCGCGCGCCGCGAGATGGATAAGCTTGACGCGCCGACGCCGCAGCGGCGGCGCTGCTGCGCGGCGCGCGCGGCAACTCCGGCGTCATCCTGTCGCTTTTGTTCCGCGGCTTCGCCAAACGTCTGAAGGGTCTTGAAGAAGCCGACGGTTTTGCCTTTGCCGAGGCGCTCAGTGTTGGTGTCGACACGGCATACAAGGCCGTGATGAAGCCGGCGGAAGGCACCATCCTCACCGTCTCGCGCGCTCTGGCCGAGGCGGCCTGCGCCGCGGCCCAGAGCGAAAACGGCGATGTGGCCAAGGTCCTGCGCGCCGCGATCGAGCGCGCGCACGAGGCGCTCGCCCTTACCCCGACGCAGAACCCCGTCCTCGCCAAGGCGAATGTGGTCGACGCGGGCGCGTTCGGCTTTATCGTCATCCTCGAAGGCATGGAGAACGCCTATCACGGCCGCACGGCGGACCATCAGCTGCAGGCGGAGCGCACGGACGACGCCGCTTCCTTCTCCGGCATCGACGACGAGGAGATCACTTTCACCTACTGCACGGAATTCATCGTCATAAAAGCCGACCGCGATAAGAACTCTCTGCCCCTGCGCGCGTATCTGGAATCGATCGGCGACAGCGCCGTCGTCGTGGACGACGAGGACATCATCAAGGTCCACGTGCATACCGATACGCCGAACCTGGCGCTCGGCGAGGGGCTGAAATACGGCGCGCTGACCAATATGAAGATCGATAACATGCGCGAACAGCACTTCCGTCTGGCGGCAAAAGAGCGCGTGGTGGCCGAGCCGGTGAACGAGTACGGCTTCGTATCCGTCGCCGCGGGCGACGGTATGGCTTCCATCTTCCGCGACCTCGGCGTGGATCAGGTCGTGCAGGGCGGTCAGACGATGAACCCATCGACGGACGATATCCTCCACGCGATCGACGCTGTACCGGCGAAAACAGTCTTCGTCCTGCCGAACAACAAGAACATCATCATGGCCGCTGAGCAGGCTATCCCGCTGTCGGAGAAGCAGGTGATCGTCCTGCCGTCAAAGACAATCCCGCAGGGCATTTCTGCCATGCTTGTCTTTGACGCTTCGGCTGACGCTGAGGTCAACCGCGCTGCGATGACGGAAGCAATGGCGGATGTGCGCACCGGCCAGGTGACATACGCCGCGCGTGATTCGCTTTATGATGACCGCAAAATCAAAGAGGGCGAGTTCATCGCCCTTCATGAAGGCAAGCTCTGCACCAGCGGCAGAAAGCGCATCGATGTGATCAAGAAGCTTGCGCGCGAGCTTCTCGCGAAGAAAAATGCCTCTTTCATCACCATCATCTACGGAGAAGGGGTGACGGAAGAGCAGGCGGATGAAGTGCGCGCGCTCTTCGAGCAGGAGGCCAAGGGCGCGGAGGTCAATATCCTGAACGGCGGCCAGCCGGTCTACTACTATATCATCTCTGTCGAATAAAAACAGCCTGCGGCCATTTTCATGCGCATGCGCGGCGGGTAGTCCGGCAGGTAAGACGCGCGCGAATGAAATCAGCTTTTTATTACGGAGCAATGCAAAATAGCCGCAGGGAACGGTCCGCCGTTCCCTGCGGTTTCCTGGGACAGCAAGCTGGGAGGTGGCACCTTGCAGGAGCTATGGCGCTCGCTTGCCGCCGAGCGCCGCCCGATCCTCCTCTACGGGATGGGCGATGGGGCGGACAAAGTACTCGCCGCCTGCGTGCAGAAAGGCGTCGAGATCTCCGGCGTATTTGCCAGTGACGGCTTCGTTCGGGAGAAGCGCTTCCACGGCTTCCCACTGCTCTCTCTTGCGCAGGCCGAGGCGCGCTTCGGCGACTTTACGGCGCTTTTATGCTTCGGCACGCGCCTGCCGGACGTGATGGAGACCATTCTCGCCCTGCGGCGGCGGCACGCGCTCTTTATCCCCGATGTTCCGGTGGCCGGCAGCGCGCTTTTTGACCAGGCGTTTGCCAGCGCGCACGCCGCACAGCTGGAGGAGGCGTATTCCCTTTTTGCGGACGAACTTTCCCGCGCGCTTTTTCGTTCGCTCGTATTTTATAAGCTTACGGGCCGACCGGAATATCTTCTGGAACACACCAGTGCGTTTTCAGACGATGTTCGCGCGCTGATCGCACCGCGTGCGGACGATGTGCTGCTGGATATCGGCGCGTATACGGGCGACACGATCGCGCTCTTTTCCGCTCTGGCGGGCGGCCTGTGCTTTATCAGCGCGTTTGAGCCGGATGTAAAAAGCGCCGCCAAGCTCCGGCAGCTTTTACAGCGCACGGCGCCCGGGCGCCACGAGGTGTTCGAAGCGGCCGCCTGGAACGCGCGTGACGCTCTCCTCTTCTCATCCGGTGCGGGGCGCGGCTCTGTGCTTGGAAACGGAAAAAACGTTCCCGCTCTCGCCCCGGACGAAACCGTATGCATGCCCCCTTCCATTATCAAGATCGACGCGGAGGGGGCGGAGGGGCAGGCGCTGCGCGGCTGCAGAAAACTGCTTCAGCACCGCCCGCGGCTTTGCTGCGCGGCATATCACCGCAGCGAGGACCTGTTCACCCTGCCGCAGCTCATCCGTTCGCTTCGGCCGGAGAGCAGGTTGTATCTCCGGCGCGCGCCGTGCTTCCCGGCGTGGGAGGTCAACCTGTTTGCCCTGTAGCAGGGCGGCGGTGCGCACGGTCAAAACAAAGAGAAAGATGAGGAACACACCATGCTTACACAAGCCAAAAAAGAATTTATCGAATTTATGATGGCGTCCGACGTGCTGCGCTTCGGGCAGTTTCAGACAAAAAGCGGCCGCCTCTCCCCCTATTTTGTCAACACCGGCAATTACAGGACCGGCGCGCAGAGCTCGGCGCTGGGGAGCTTTTATGCAAAGCTCATCCACGAGGTCACGCACGGCGAATTTGACGCCATGTTCGGGCCCGCGTACAAGGGCATCCCGCTCGTGACGTCAGCTGCCGGCGCGCTCGCGCGCGATTTTTCTCTTGACCGGCCGTTCTTTTTCAATCGCAAGGAGGCAAAGGATCACGGCGAGGGGGGCAGCCTCGTCGGCTATCAGCCGAAGGACGGCGAGCGCGTAATCATCATCGAAGATGTGATTACCGCCGGCACGGCCGTGCGCGAGACGATGCCCATTCTGAAAGCCGCGGCGGACCTTACGGTAAAGGACATGTTTATTTCCGTCAATCGCTGTGAAATCGGCGCGTCCGGCGGAAAAACGGCCGTAATGGAGGTGTACGAACAGTTCGGGGTGCGCGTGCACGCGATCGTCACGGTCGAAGATATCCGCGATTATCTCCAGGCGCACGGCGGCTATGACGACTGCCTGCAGGCCATGCGCCGGTATATGGACGACTACTGCGTGCTGGGCTGACCATCCTTCGGTCAGAGCGCCGGTCTGTCGGGTTTTTCGCTGCATGTTATTTTTGAAAATTTTTTGCTCCGCATGTATGAACCGTGCTCTTTGCGGCATACTATGAGCGTAATGAATCGATACCATCCGACATGAATTAATGTATCGTTAATCGGTTTCATTTTCCTGTTTGATATGATATCGTTTCCTTACAACATGATGCGGCGTCCTGTCGTAAAAGACAGGACGCCGCATTTTTCATTTTCGGCGGTTTGCGAACAACAAATAGCCTACGGCTATTTGTTGTTCGCATGTCCATCGGTTGCCCGTAAGGGCGACACACGCGAATGAAATCGAAATTTTTTATTGCGGAGTAAAAAAATTTAAAAAACATGCATATCCTCATCCACTTGACGCATACTATCATCGTAATGAATTGATAACATTCAGCCGGATGACCTGATTCAGAAATGATTTTGCTCTTTCGTCCTTTTTTGTTATGATTTCATTACACATAAGCGGCGCCGTATCAATCATGATGCGGCGCCGCGTTTTTGCATGGTTGCACAGGCGCCGAGAAATAGGGTATAATAAATCCAAGCAAAACAAGCGCGAGCGCTTATTTGGGGTACGGCAGCAGGTTGCCGCCGATTGCGGCGGCTCAGGGTATGCGACCGGGAAATGAATTCCCTGTCGCATGGAGATCCAGTGCCTGCGGGCACAGGT
>CAKTWY010000172.1 GCA_934630445.1 uncultured Eubacteriales bacterium | reverse complement strand
GCAAAAACCGCCGCCGCGACCGCACCGGCCGCCGCGCCGATACCTGCAAAGATCATCCATTTCCTGTTCTTTTTCATGATATGACTCCTCCTAACCTGTGATCAATAATCGCACGAATACCAGAATAACGCGTCAGGCGCAATACCTCGGCTGCCGCGCAGAGCTTATCCGCCGCACAGACAACGACCGACTCGCGGTAGCGCGGAGGACGCCGCAGGGTGAGCGGCCACATGTGCTTTTCAATAATATCCTGCTCCACCCGGGAAAGCGTAAATTCGCGCCGGGCATTCTCGAGCGCGCGCGCCGGATGGCGCATCCCGTGCCACGGACCATGCCCGGGCTCGTGCCAATCGTATAAAAAGAAATCGTGGAGAAGCGCGCCGCGCGCCGCCGCTTCAAAGTCAAAGCCGAGGCGCCTGCAGACACGAAAGCTCAAATACGCGACAAGGAGGCTGTGCTGCAGGCAGGTGATGCGCCCATGCTGAACAAACCTGTCCATTTCTCCGACCGAAGGCGTTTTGAGAAGGTCTCCCACCAGGACCAGAAACACGTGGTAACTTTTGCTCGGCTGACGGCGCATACGACAAGGACCCTTTCCGAATAGAGCATATCTTACTCTATAGTTTACCATGTTTTTTATGCAAAACAAGGGCAGAGCGCAGAAATTCACAAACGTTTTGCAAATCAGAAGCAGGACTGAAACAGGCCGCGCCAGCAGCGCTGCTCACTCGCTCCGCTGCTTGAAAAGCTCGGAGAGCAGCTTCATTTCCGCCTTGTCCACGCGCCGGCCCGCAAGCATATCCGGCCGGCGCTGCGCCGTTTTTTCGATCGAACGCATCCTGCGCCAGCGCTCGATCTTCGCATGGTGCCCGCCGAGGAGGATTTCGGGAACCGCGCGGCCGCGCCAGCTTTCAGGCCGCGTATACTGCGGATACTCGAGCAGGCCGCTCCAGTGGCTCTCGTCGGTAAAGGAGCTCTCCTCCGCGAGCACGCCGGGCACCATCCGGCAGACGGCGTCCGCCACCGCCATAGCCGGGATTTCTCCCCCGGTAAGCACAAAATCGCCGAGCGAGATCTCCTCATCGACGCACGCGTCGATAAAACGCTGGTCGACGCCCTCATAATGACCGCATACCAGAATAAAGCGCTCACGCGCGAGGAGCTCGCGCGCCTTTTCCTGTGTGAAGGGCGCACCCTGCGCCGACATAAGCACTGTATGCACCTGCTCGCCGGCGCACACATGCGCATGCGCCAGATACAAGGGCTCGGCAAGCATGACCATGCCCTTGCCCCCGCCATAGGGATAATCGTCGGTTTTCCTGTGGCGATCGGAGGTAAAATCGCGCGGGTTTGTCGCGCTGATGGAAAGCAGACCCGCTTTCTGCCCGCGCCCGATGATGCTCTCTCCGAGAACTGCCTCCACCAGCTCCGGGAACAGCGTGATAATGTCAATCCTCATCGGCACACATCCCCGGTATGGTGCGCACGACGATGCGCCCGCTCTCCGGTGCAAGCTCCCGTATAAAGCCGCCGGTCTCGGGGATGAGCGTATCTCCCCCGCTGCCGTGCACGACAAACAGCCGGCCCGCCGGCATGTCGTCCACGCGCGCCAGCTGTCCGATCACGCGCGCGGTGCGCTCGTCGTATACCTCCAGGCCGAGAAGGTCCTGGACGAACACGCTGCCCTCTTCGCGCGGGATCTCCTCTCTGTGGGCGCGCAGCACCTGCGTTTTATAGCGCAGCGCAGCCTCAATGGTGTCGATCCCACGAAACTTTAAAAGCGCAAACCCTTTATGCACACGCGCGCCCTCGATCTCCAGCGCAGCGCCGGGCGCAAAGACCGTTTTGAGCGCGCACAGCACTTCCGGCGCGTCGCACCACGGCTCGACCTTCACCTCGCCGCGCACGCCGTGGGTGTTTACCACCCTGCCCACTTCCAAATATTCCTGCATTGCTCCCCCTCCTGCGGGTAAAATGATGCCGTTCCAATGAGAGAAAGGGATTGACGCGGGCCGTGCAGCGGCCCTTTGCCAATCCCCTCCAGCGGCGCGCAGCGCGCGCCAAGCGTGAACACTGATGAAATCGCGGCGGGATCCTGCCGGCCCGATTTCATCAGCGCTCATCTGATACGCAAGGCCGCTCAGTCGACGATATCGACCGTGACCTTCTTATTTTCGCGCAGGCCGTACGCCTTGATCAGCGTACGGATCTCTTTTGCGATGCGGCCCTGACGGCCGATAACCTTACCCATATCGTCGGGCGCGACGCGAAGCTCCAAAACGAGTTCGTCCTCTTTCGGCACCTCCGTGACGGAGACCGATTCCGGATCGTCGACAAGGTTTTTCGCGATGTAGGTGAGAAGTTCTTTCATAGCCTATTCTCCTTAGAGCACGCCGGCTTTTTTGAGCAGAACTCTGACAGTGTCAGTCGGCTGCGCGCCGTTTTTCATCCACTGCAGGGCGCGTTCCGCGTCGATCTTCAGCTCGGAGGGCTCGGAAAGCGGATTGTAAGTGCCGATTTCTTCAATGAAGCGGCCATCGCGCGGATAACGCGAGTCGGCGACGACAACACGGTAGAACGGAGCCTTCTTCGCACCGATTCTGCGAAGTCTGATTTTTACCATTGATTTCACCTCCCAAATATTCTGGAAAATCTATCTCAACGGCCTGAGGCCGTATCAACCATGAGCGTTGTCTGCTAGAACGGCATCTTAAACCCGCCAAAGGGATTGCGCCTGCCGCCGCGGCGCTTCATCGTCTTCTGCATGCCGGAAAGCTGCTTGATCATCTTCTGCATGCCTTCAAACTGCTTCAAAAGGCGGTTGACATCCTCGACCTTCAGCCCACAGCCGGCCGCGATGCGCTTCTTGCGGGAGAAGTTGATCTTCTCCGGATGATCGCGCTCATAAGGCGTCATGGACAGAATGATCGCCTCGGTATGCGCCATCTGCTTCTCGTCGATCTTCGCGCCTGCGAGCGCCTTTGCGTCGACGCCCGGGATCATCCCCGCGATGTCGGACATGGAGCCCATATTCTTGACCTGTCCGAGCTGGTCGTAAAAATCTGTAAGGGTGAAGCGCTGGGAGCGCAGCTTCTGCTCAAGCTCCTCCGCTTTTTTCATATCGATGCTCTGCTGGGCCTTTTCAATCAGCGTCAGCACATCGCCCATGCCCAGAATGCGGCTGGCCATGCGGTCGGGATGGAAGGGCTCGATGTTGTCGAGCTTCTCCCCCGTGCCGATGAATTTGATGGGCTTGCCCGTCACGGCGCGGATGGAGAGCGCCGCGCCGCCGCGCGCGTCGCCGTCGAGCTTGGTCATGACGACGCCGTCGATGCCGAGCGCTTCATCAAAGGCGGAAGCCGCGTTCACGGCGTCCTGACCGGTCATGGCGTCGACCACGAGCAAAATTTCGTTTGGATTCACCGCCGCCTTGATATTTTTCAGCTCATTCATGAGCGTTTCGTCGATATGCAGCCGCCCGGCGGTATCAAGGAAGACAATGTCGTTCCCGTGCTGCTTTGCGTGCGCAACGGCGGCCTTCGCGATCTCAACCGGGTCGGCCTGCCCCATCTGAAAAACAGGGATCTCCAGCTGCGCGCCGACGACCTCCAGCTGCTTGATCGCCGCGGGGCGATACACGTCGCACGCGACGAGAAGCGGACGCTTGCGCTGTGTTTTCTTAAACATGCCGGCGAGTTTGGCGCCGTTGGTCGTTTTACCAGCGCCCTGAAGGCCCACCATCATAACGACCGTCGGCGGGGCATTCGCCATTTTGATCTTTGCATTTGAGCCGCCCATCAGGGAGCAGAGCTCCTCATTGACGATCTTGATCACCTGCTGTGCAGGCGTCAGGCTTTCGAGAACATCGCTGCCGACGGCGCGCTCGGTCACGGCCGCGACAAACTGCTTGACGACCTTGAAGCTGACGTCCGCCTCCAAAAGGGCGAGCTTGATTTCACGCATGGCCTCCTTGACGTCGGCTTCCGTCAGGCGCCCGCGGCTTTTTAATTTTTTGAATGCGCCTGTGATCTTTTCAGAAAGGCCTTCAAACGCCATGAGCTTCCTCCAAAACGCGGTGACGCGTCAGTCTAAAATCGTATCGGTGATGCGCAGGATATTGTCCGTCTGCGCGGCAATTTCGACATTTCTGTAGCGCGACTCATTGAGCAGCTGGATCGTCTCCGCCGCGTCCTTGAGCTTCGCCATCAGCGACGGGATGCGCCCGTAGCGCGCGACAAGGCGGAGCTTGTCTTCCATCTCCCGCAGGGTGTTCTCCGCGCGGACGATGCTGTCGCGCACGCCCTGCCGGGTGATGCCCGCATTCTCGGCGATCTCAGCCAGCGAATAGTCTTCATTATAATAAAGGTCAAAGAGTTCTTTTTGCTTATCCGTCAGGATATCGCCGTAAAAATCAAACAGAAGACACATCTCGAGCGGTCTGCTCTTCACGAAATCGCACCTCCTTGTAAAGCAGTATACCTTTACAACAAGAATTATGATACACGACTTTCACTGTTTTGTCAAGGCCATTTCGTGCCGCACGGGCGTTTTTTTGATACCCGCCGGTTCACGCCGCCTTGACAAATACCGCCGCGTTTGATACACTGTGCGCAATGCAAAAGGAAAGCGGCGGGCGGCAAAATGGCGGAAAAACACATTGAAATCGAGCGCAGCATTACAAAAAAGTTCAAAAAGCCGATCTGGCACCGCTTTATCGGCGCGCTGAAGGATTACGACATGATCGCCCCGGGTGACCGCATCGCCGTATGTATTTCAGGCGGCAAGGACTCCATGCTCCTGGCCAAGTGCATGCAGGAGCTGAAAAAGCATACGGAAAAACCGTTTGAACTGGAATTTCTCGTGATGGATCCGGGTTATCTGCCGGAAAACCGGCAGAAGATCCTGTCAAACGCGGCGCTTCTGGACATCCCGGTCACGGTCTTTGACGCAAATATTTTCAACTATGTCGCGGGGGTGGAAAAGTCCCCCTGCTATCTGTGCGCGCGCATGCGCCGCGGGCACCTCTATAAAAACGCGCAGGCGCTGGGCTGCAATAAGATCGCACTCGGGCATCATTTCGACGATGTGATCGAGACCATCCTCATGAGCATGCTCTACGGCGCGGAGATGAAAACGATGATGCCCAAGCTTCACAGCACAAACTACGCGGGCATGGAGCTGATCCGCCCGCTGTACCTCGTGCGCGAGGCGGACATCATCGCGTGGAGGAACTACAACGGCCTCAGCTTTCTGCAGTGCGCGTGCCGCTTCACGGAGGCGGCGAGCCTGGACACAGGCATTTCCAAGCGGCAGGAGATGAAGGCGCTTATCGAGTCGTTCCGGCGCATCAGCCCGCACATCGAGCTGAACATTTTCCAGAGCGCGCACAACGTCAATCT
>CAKTWY010000171.1 GCA_934630445.1 uncultured Eubacteriales bacterium | reverse complement strand
TTATTTGATCTCGATCTGGCGCGACGCCGGAACGACGGGCGCTTTCTTCGGCAGCTTCAGCGTCAGGATACCGTCCTGATACCCTGCCTCGATCGCCTCGTGGTCGATGCTCGAAATATCGAAGCTCCTCGAGAACGAACCGTACTTGCGCTCGCGGCGCACATAATTGTCCTTCTTTTCCTCATTTTCTTCCTTGTGTTCGGCGCTGACGGTCAGCGTTTCGCCGTCGACGTCAATATGGATGTCCTCTTTTTTGAAGCCGGGCAGCTCCGCGCGCAGTTCAAACGCGTCGCCCTGATCCACAATGTCTGTACGGAAGGAGGAGAAGCTCTCATCCAAGCCGCCGAAAAGGTTCTTTTCCATATTGTCCAGATAGTTCCAGAGATTATTTTCCCTGCGCGCAAACGGCATTAATTCAAACATAATAAACTCCTTTCCTTGTACCGGCCCCGCCGGTTTCCCGGTCGGCCGTCCGCTGTTTTTTTGTTCGCCTTTAGTATACGGCACATTTGTTACAAAATATCCGCAAAAATATGAACGCGACGTTAACATTAGCACTCTCACAAGCAGAGTGCTAATTCGTTTTGAAATGCATCACTCGCGCCTTGCGCACATCGTACGCAGGTGCTACAATAAGGATAAGCGGCGTCAGCCGCAAACGAAAAGTGAGGAGAGAACAAGATGAAGAAAACCATCAAGGCATGCATTGTTTTCACGCTCCTGATCGCGACGTTCACGGTGTTCGCGTTTGCCGCGAACTTCGAGACGAAGGCAGAGGATTTGAAAACGCTGGGGCTTTTCCTCGGTACGGAGGACGGCTTTGAGCTCGACCGCGCGCCGACGCGCTGCGAAGCGGGCATCATGCTCATCCGTCTGCTCGGCAAGGAGGAAGAGGCCAAGGCCACTGAGGCAACGCATCCGTTTACCGACGTCGAGCCCTGGGCGGACAAGTATGTCGCTTATTTATACGACAAGGGCCTGACAAAGGGCACATCGGAGACGACCTTCGGCATGAACGACGCCTGCAGCGCGCAGATGTTCGAGACGTTTGTGCTGCGCGCGCTCGGCTATTCCGATGCCGAGGGCGGCGATTTTACATACCTCGGGGCTTCGGACTTTGCCGATTCGCTCGGCGTTTCCGCTCCCTATCTGCGCGGCGAGACCTTCCTGCGCGACAATGTTGCGGCCATCTCCTACAACGCGCTTTTTGCAAAGCCGAAGAACAGCGAAGCGGACACGCTTCTTGCCGGCCTTGTCGCCGACAAAGCCGTGAGCGAGGAGGCTGCAAAGCCGTATCTTGCGCTTTATGACACGTACGCGGCGTTTGTCAAGGCGTCTGAGGGCGTTTCTGCTGAAAAAGCGCTGGAAGTAAAGATGTCCGGCGATATGACCATGTCCGCCATGGGCCAGTCCATTCCCATAACCCTTGACGGAACGATGAAGATGATCGTCGACGATGCCGCGGCGCCCAAGGCGCTCGAGTATGCCGCCGAGGTCACCACATCGGCCGTCGGCGAAACGGCGAGCGTCGAGCAGTATTACAAGGATAACGTTGTTTATGTTCGCTCCGGCGAAGAGAAATTCAAGATGGCGATGCCCCTTGACGATATGCTTGCAAGCGTTGCCGGCATGGATTCGGTCGAAGCGCAGCCGTACTACATGCTCAAATCCCTGACCAGCGAAACGGTTGATGGCAAGACCGTGTACACGATGGAATTCGATCCCGACAGCACGATGGGCGCGGCGATGGATATTGCCGGCTCCGCCACCGGAGTGGATCTTTCCGGTTCGAAAGTCAAGAGCATGAAGTGCACCGTCGTCTTCGACGCGAACGGCAAGCTCGTCTCTCAGAATGTTGCGGCTGAGATGGCGGTCACTTCCGAAGGCGTTGCGATGGATATGGCGATGGACATGACGATCGACTATGTCGCCACGGGCGAGAGCGTCACCATCACCGCTCCGGCGGACCTTGCGGATTATCCCGAGCTCCCTGCGCAGGAATAAATCGGTTTCACTTAATAACGGAGCGCCGCGGGCCAGCCTGCGGCTCTCCACAAAAATGCCATCCTCTGCGCAGGCTCAGGATGGCATTTGTTTTTCCGCAGTCAAATCATATACGCCGCATGAGGAATCTGCGGCGGGCTAAAACCGGAGGGAAACAATGAATTTTAAAACTGTAACTGTACTTGGCGCCAACGGCGCAATGGGCTGCGGGATCGCGGCCGTTTTCGCGCGTGCGGGCGCGCGTGTGTATATGGTATGCCGCACGGAGGAAAAGGCGAACGCTGCCGTACAGCACGCCTGCACCCTTGCAAAAGCGGAACCGGGCGTGCTCGACCTGATTCCCGTGAGCGGCGGCGCGGCGACGGACGCCTGCGTCAGCGCATCGGACCTCGTGTTTGAAAGCGTGGCTGAAACGTATGAGGCAAAGCGCGAGGTCCTCTCTCGCGCGGCCGCCTCCCTCCGGCCGGACGCCGTGCTCGCGAGCGGCACTTCCGGCCTTTCGATCGCGCGCCTGGCGTCGTTTCTGCCGGCGGCGGCACGGCCGCGCTTTCTCGGCATGCATTTTTTCAACCCCCCGCTCAACCTGAAGCTTCTTGAACTCATCCCCTGCGCGGACACCGAACGCGCGCTCACTGACGCGCTGGGGGCATACGCCGCCAGCATGCTCGGCCGCGCCGTCGTCGAGGTGCGCGACGCGCCCGGCTTCCTGGCCAACCGCATCGGTTTTCAGTTCATCAACCGCGCGCTGCAGGCCTGCGAGCGCTATGCCGCGCGCGGCGGGGTGGACTATGTCGACGCTGTGATCGGGCGCTTTTCCGGCCGGAACATGCCGCCGGTCATGACGGCGGATTACGTTGGGCTCGACATCCACAGTGCGATCGTAAAAAACCTTTATGAAAACACCTGCGACTATGCGCACGAGACGTTCGCCCTGCCGGAATACGCCCGGAAGCTGCTCTGCGCCGGCCGCCTCGGGCGGAAGACGAACGGTGGGCTGTACATCTCCCAAAAGCTCCCTGACGGCACGCGGAAAACCGACGTCTACGACGTCGCATCCGGCACATACCGCCCCGCGCGCGCATATGATTTTGCCTTTGCAGAAGCGATGACCGCACAGCTGGCGGCGGGCGAGCATCGCGCGGCCTTCCGCGCCCTTGCGGAAGATTCCTCGCAAGAAGGGCTGCTGCTGGTGCGCGCGCTCATCGAATACGTCGTGTACGCGCTGTTCGTCGGGCGCGAGGTTTCGGATATCGCGGCGGCGGACCGCGCGATGGCCGCTGGTTTCGGCTGGGCGCCGCCGCTCGCTGTTGTGGAGGCCTTCGGCGGCGAAGCGGCATTCCGCGCGCTCGCGCAGGAACGTCTCTGCGCCCCGGACGCGGCGGCCGCCGATGCACTTTTAAACGACCTTCCGAAAAGCGAATATGACTATACGCAGTTTTTTAAGATAAAAGCGCGCTGAACCTTTGCGCCGGATTTTCCCGCCGCTTGCGCGCATATCCGCCCCGATATTGCCAGCCGTGTATGAATCGCCGCCGGAGGGCAAAACTGATGTCTGACAGCTGCATGCAGGCATGATCAGATCACATTGCCCAAGAACTCTTCCGTTTCTGCCGGGCAATCTCTACAAAAGCTTTCTTGACAGTGTTTGCGAAGCTCTGTATAGTATAAAATAGAGAAATAGATAACAAATCGCTTTGCGGTCTGTCCGGTCCTTTTCCGGCAGGCAACAGATAAGGAGTGTGGATATTATGTTCTGCAGAAACTGTGCCAACGAGATGGATCCACGTGCGGTCGTTTGCGTCAAATGCGGCGTTCCCGTCGGCGCGGGCGACACATACTGCCCCAACTGCGCGGCTCCCACGCCTCCGGGCGCTGTGATCTGCACCAACTGCGGCGTACAGCTGCACAGCGTCGGCGCTCCAAATATGAACGGCATGCCGCCCATGAACGGCGCGGCGCAGAAATCGAAGATCGCCGCCGGACTTCTCGGCGTCTTCCTGGGCTCGCTCGGCATCCACAATTTCTACCTCGGATATACGAGCCGCGCCGTGGCGCAGCTTCTCATCACACTGCTCTCATGCGGTCTTTTAAGTCCTGTTTCTGCGATCTGGGGCCTTGTTGAAGGGATCCTTATCCTGACGGGCGACCGCAATGTCGACGCAAACGGCACGCCGCTGCGCGAATAACGGCGTCTGGCCTCATCCGGCTTTATGCCGTCTGTTTCAATCATATCACCTGAGCTTTTAACTGGAGGAAAAAACATGGCAGAAGCAACTATACCGCTGCGGCGCATCGGCATTCTGACCAGCGGCGGCGACGCGCCGGGCATGAACCCGGCAATCCGCGCGGTCGTCAGAACCGCGCAGAATTACGGCATTTCATGCCTCGGCATCCGCCGCGGCTATAACGGTCTTATCAACGGCGACATCATCGAGCTCGATTCCCGTTCGGTCGACGGCATTATCACGCGCGGGGGCACGATGCTCTACACCGCGCGCTGCGAGGAGTTCCGCCACGAGCCAGGCCTGCAGAAAGCGGCTGACACCTGCCGTTATCTCGGCATCGACGCGCTTGTCGCCATTGGCGGCGACGGCACGTTCCGCGGCCTGCGCGACCTGTCGCACCACGGCGTGCGCACGGTGGGCCTTCCCGGCACGATCGACAACGACATTGCATGCACGCAGTACACCATCGGTTTTGACACCGCCTGCTCGACCGCGGTCGACGCCATCGATAAGCTGCGCGACACGATGCAGTCGCACGAGCGCTGTTCGGTCGTCGAGGTTATGGGCCGCCATGCGGGCCATCTCGCGCTGTATGTCGGCATCGCGTCCGGCGCGACGGCGACCCTCGTGCCGGAGCGCACGATGGATCTGGAAACGGAGCTTTTTGAAAAAATCCGCCGCGGGCGCATCCGCGGCAGGAATCATTACATCGTCATCGTAGCAGAGGGCGTCGGCAGCGCAAACGAAGTGGCCAGGCAGATCAACGAGGCCACCGGCATCGACACGCGCGTGACGATCCTCGGCCATGTACAGCGCGGCGGCACTCCGTCGGCGCGCGACCGCGTGACTGCCACGCGCATGGGCGCATATGCGGTGCAGCTCCTCCTCGAGGGGCAGACCAACCGCGTGATCGGCATGTCGAGCAACGTCCTGTGCCATTTCGACATCGACGAAGCGCTGGAAATGAAAAAAGACCTCTACCAGCAGGAATATGAGGTCGCGCAGCTCGTCTCGAACTGAAGACGTATCCGTAAGCGCGCCGCAGGCTGCGGCGCGCTTTTTCTGTCTGCCTGCGGCTTACTGCGCATAAGACGGAGTCGGGAACGCATGCAACGCGCAAAATGATGAAACGCAAAGCGCCCGGCATGCATCAACTGATATGTGATACAATAGCCGCAGAGCGGCTATTGTATCACAC
>CAKTWY010000170.1 GCA_934630445.1 uncultured Eubacteriales bacterium | reverse complement strand
TTCGTCGAGGAGGAAACCGCCGCATCGTAGTCGCCCGATGCGGTGTAATTGTAATAGAGCTTCCCGTCCGACGACGACGGCAGCGTGAACTTCACATACGAGAGGCTGGCGCCGGTCTCCTCCCTGCAGGCGTTGTTGAAATCCGTACTTGAAAATTCGATGTACGATTCATCGGAAACAGAGTAAGTGACAGTGCTCTCATCCGCCTGCGCAACATTGACAATGATTTTCCCCGTATAGCTTTCGCCGTCCGTCGCATAACCCTTGTAGGTGAGCGTCACCTGGCCGGACGTACCGGATTTTGGCACAAAGCTCACGTTTGAAATGGACGGCGTGCCGCTGCGGTAATACTTCGTCGAGGAGGAAACCGCCGCATCGTAGTCGCCCGATGCGGTGTAATTGTAATAGAGCTTCCCGTCCGACGACGAGGGCAGCGTGAATTTCACATAGGAGAGACTCGATCCTGTCGCCTCTCTGCACGCCGTGTTCAGATCCGAAGCGGAAAACTCCACCGCCGACTCACTGCTTGTCGAATACGTGGTCGTGGCGTCGTCCGTCTGCGTAACGTTGATGATGATCTTGCCCTGATAGCTGTCGCCCCCGGCGATATAGCCGGTATAGCTGATCGTCACTTTTCCGGACGTACCGGATTTGGGCACAAAACTCACGTTTGAGATGGACGGCGTGCTGCTGCGGTAATACTTCGTCGAGGACGACACTGCAGAGTCATAGTCGCCCGAGGCGGTATAGTTGTAGTAGAGCTTCCCGTCCGACGACGAAGGCAGCGTAAACTTCACGTACGAAAGGTTCGTACCAAGCACTTCTCTGCAGATATTGTTGAACTCCGTGCCGGAAAATTCAAGCGCCTTATCGCCAGCCAGCGTGTAAGTCAGCACCGAAGCGTCGCGCTTTGTCACTTTGATCTGCACCTTGCCCGCGTATGAATCGCCGTTTGTGTCATACCCGGTATAAGCCAGCGTGAGCGTTCCCTCATACCCGTCTTTGGGCACAAAGCTGACAGACGCAATGTCGGGCGATTTGCTGCGGTAATATTTTTTCGACGCCGTGACAAGCGAATCATAGTCGGACGCGGAGCTGTAGCCGTAATAGAGCTTCCCTGCCGAGGTCGACGGCAGCGTGAATTTCACATAATCGAGGTTCGTGCCCAGCTCGTTTTTGCAGGCGGTGTTGAAATCCGCGACGCTGAACTTCACCGCGGCGCCCTGGCTGGAGCTGTAGGAGATGATATTCTCGCGTTTTGCCTCGACCGTGACAAGCAGCTTGCCGCTGTAGGAGATGCCCTTCGTGTCATAGGCCTTATAGCCCACTGTCACCGTGCCGCTGTAACCGTCCTTTGGAACAAAACGCACATCTGCGATCGCCGGATTGCCGGACAGGTTATACGCTTCTCCCGCCTTGACGGCCGTGCGTTTCGAGGATGTCTCGTAGAAATACAGCGTTCCGGCCGACGCGCTGGGCAGCGTGAACGTCACATATTTCAGCGTATTTGCGGTCACTTTTTTGCACACGGTGTTGAAATCCGCCGATTTAAGCGCGATTTCTTTCCCATACGCGGTGGTGAGCTTGATATCCTCCGCCGCCGGGCGCTGCGCCTTGATCGTCAGCACCGCCGTGCCGACCTCCTTCGCCTTGTCCTCGGCGTCAAAGGCGCTCACCACGTAAGAGACCTCGCCCTCGTCCGCCGCTTCAAAAATCAGGCGGCCGCGCTCGATGTCGGAAAGGGCGATCGTGCTGCCGGGTTCATATTCCCGGCCATTTAACTTGAGCGTGCCGAAAGCCGGGATCGTTCCTTCTATGGCGATCGCCGCCAGGCCCTGGCCGTCATTTTTTGCATACTTCGCCGTAAAATCGGCGGACGCAAACGTCGCCTTTCCGGGTACGGAAACCGATTTTGCGATCGTTCCGGAGAACTTCGGCGCCGTGCGCTTGGCGCGCACGACCGCGACGGAATACTCTGTCTCAAGAAGGACGTCGCCGCCCTTTTTCTGATAGGCGACTACCATCCGAACCGGCGCGCCGTCCACCTCGGCCGTCGCACCGTCCGGAAACTGCGCCACCACTGTGGGATACGCATTTTTATCATACGAAAGTGTCAGCCCGCGGTCGAGCTCGACGCCGCCTTTGTGCGCATACGGCACGGTCAGCGTCAAAGCCGTCTTCCCGGCCGCATTCACCTTTGCTGCGGCATCGGTATGTTCGATCGCGGTGAGCACCTTGTCTCCGCCCGTTTCCACCGCAAGAACGGAACCGGGCAGCAGCCCAATTGTCATTGCCGCAACAAGCAGGTAAACGAGAAAACGCTTTTTCAGGGTTTTCATTTTTCACACCTCCACTTTATAGACGTAACGCACGTGCAAAACGTTTCCGCTTCTTCCAGTTTCTTTCAGATATTTTTCGTGCTTTTTCCCGCTCCGCGCCGCCTGTTCCCCACGTATCTCCAAGCAGCGGCCGTTCCCTTGCAGCATCACGCGCATCCTCACCCGCCGCGCCCGATGCGGAATGTGCGCCGTATTTCCTCCCGGCCGGCCGATGCCTGCCGGCGGACCTTTTTCAAAGATTTTCTCCACCTCCTGCGCCGGCGCGCCGCAAGCGCAAACAGGCCGACCGGAAGACAGAGCACCGCCAAAAACAGCACGCACCCGACAAGCGAGTCATTCGTTTCAAGAACCCTGCTTTCAACAGAAAGGATCAGTCCCGAGTACGGCAAATAGGTGATACGCGCACGCGTATCTGCGGGCGGGCCGGCCGTATACCGCACCTCCAGGTCGCCAAAGCCCCAGTAGGTATTCCCTTCCCCGTCGGACAAGGCATAGGTGCGGTTTTTGATCCCGCCGCCGGAGCGCAGTACGTAGAGCGTCTCCACCTCTTTCACGCATCCGCCCTGCAGCAAATACGGCCCGTCGAGGGAGACTACCGTTCCCAGCAGCAGCGCCGCAAGGAGAAACACGCATACGGTTGCGTTCGGCCTTGCGCGAAAGAGCATCGCCGCGCAGCAAAAAAACGCGGCGAGTGCCAGGATCCACACCAAAATATGCATCAAATCCCCCCTCGCCGCGCTTTTCAATTTGTTGTTTTCGCCCCGGCTGCGCCAGGCCCGCCGGAACGCGCCGTTACAGCTCCAGCTGCTTTTCCGGCCCGTCCGTATCCTTTAAGATCGCGCCCGCCGCCGGCAGCGTGCGCGTACGGTAGCGCGCGGGGTTGGAAAGCTCCGCCGCCTCAAGCGCTTCCGCGCGCATGACGCTCTGATTTTTCTTCAGTGTCATTACCGCAACGCCCTGCGACGAGCGCGTCGTCTTCGGTGCGACGGAGGCGCTCGCCAGCACGAGCGCGCGCCCGGCTGTGGAATAGAGCACGACCTCCGCCTCCTCGCGCAGGTGGAACGCTGCGACGAGCCCGCTCTTATCGCTGTACGCGCCCGTGAGCCTGCGGCGGTTCGACTTGGTGTCGTAGCTCTTCATTTCGATCTTCGCGGCCTTGCCGTTTTCAAAAATAAAGAGCATGCTGCCGCTGTAATCGCCCGGCAGGCACATGTACACGACGTTCTCCCCCTCGTCCATCTGCAGCTTTGCGGGCAGATAGTCGCCGAGAACGCTCGTTTTCGTATCGTCGAACTCCGGAAGGCGCGCCTTGTACGCCTGATGCTGATTGGTAAAGAAAATCACCTCCGCGCGGTTCGTCGTCTCGAAGGACTGGGCCAGCGCGTCGCCGTCCTTGAGCTTGTGTTCGCCGCTCATGCGCAGCGACTGCGGCGTGATCTTCTTGAAATACCCCTCTTTTGTGAGGAAGATATGAACCGGATAATCCTCGATCTCCGCCTCCTCGTCATAGTGGCTGACCTCATGACTGTAGATGATGGAGGTGCGCCGCGGCGCTTTGTATTTTTTGATGACGCCCTCGAGCGTCTGGATGATAAGATCCTTGATTTTGCGCTTGTCGCGCAGGATATCTTCCAGGCGTTCGATCTCGCGCGCAAGATTGTCCGTCTCCTCCAAACGCTTCAGGATATGCTCCTTGTTGATGTTGCGCAGCTTGATCTCCGCGATGAACTCCGCCTGCAGCTCGTCGATGCCGAAGCCGATCATCAGGTTCGGCACGACCTCGGCGTCCTCCTCGGTGTCGCGGATGATCTTGATCGCGCGGTCAATGTCGAGCAGGATCTTGCGCAGGCCCTTTAAGAGATGGAGCTTTTCCTTCTTTTTCTGCAGGTCAAAATAGATTTTTCTGCGCTCGCACTCCACGCGCCACGCCGTCCACTCGTCGAGGATCTCCGCCACGCCCATGACGCGCGGCATTCCGCCGATCAGAATATTGAAATTGCAGGAAAAGCTGTCCATCAGCGGTGTCATCTTATAAAGCTTCTGCATGAGCTTTTCCGCGTCGACGCCGCGTTTTAAATCGATCGCAAGCTTGAGGCCGGACAGATCCGTCTCGTCGCGCATGTCGGAAATTTCGCGCACACGCCCGGACTTGATCAGCTCAGAAACCTTGTCCATGATCGCTTCGACCGTGGTCGTATACGGGATCTCCGTCACCTCGATGACGTTCTCTTTTTTGATATACTGCCACTTCGCCCGCACCCGGAAGGACCCGCGCCCCGTGCGGTAGATCTCCTCCATCTCCGCGCGGTCGAAAATCAGCTCTCCCCCGGAGGGGAAGTCCGGCGCTTTGAGTGTGGAGATAAGGTCGTGCTGCGGATTTTTGATGTATTCAATCGCCGTGCGGCAGACCTCCTCGAGGTTGAAGCCGCAGATATTCGACGCCATGCCGACTGCGATGCCCGTATTTGCACTCACCAGCACGTTCGGGAACGTCGTCGGCAGGAGCGTCGGCTCCTTCATGGTATTGTCGTAGTTGGGCACAAAGTCGACCGCGTCGCGGTCGATATCGGAAAAAAGCTCGCTGCAGATCGGGTCGAGCTTCACCTCGGTATAGCGCGATGCGGCGAAGGCCATATCGCGCGAATAGGCCTTGCCGAAGTTGCCCTTGGAATCGACAAACGGCGTCAGCAGCGCCTCATACCCGCGCGAAAGGCGTACCATCGTCTCATAGATCGCCATGTCGCCATGCGGATTGAGACGCATCGTCTGCCCGACGACGTTGGCTGATTTCGTGCGGTTTCCGGTGAGGAGACCCATCTTATACATCGTATAGAGCAGCTTCCTGTGCGAAGGTTTAAAGCCGTCGATCTCCGGGATCGCGCGCGAGACGATGACGCTCATTGCGTACGGCATGAAGTTTTTTTCAAGTGTGTCGGTGATCAGCTCCTCGATGGGAGCGTTGCGTTTCGGCATGTATGTTTCATTCCTCCTGTCAATTGAACGGTCAAAGTTTCTGTGCGCTTTTGGGGGATGGCCCGGCGCTGTCGCAGGGAGCGTGTTTGCGCAGAAAAGAGGGGAGCGCGGCAGGCTGACGGACAGGAT
>CAKTWY010000169.1 GCA_934630445.1 uncultured Eubacteriales bacterium | reverse complement strand
GGTCGGCTGGCACGCTTCACGCCTGCGCGCGGCCGGTCGATAACGACTCCGTCTCAGCATGTGCGCCCGGCACTGCGTGCCGCGCGTCCACGCTTCGCTGCGTTGTTATCTTCCTGCGCACAGAACCCTATCGCATGCGCCGCTGTCAGCCACGCCTCTTTCATAAAAAATTAGGAAATAAATCATTGACAAATAATATTATACGTCGTATAGTATTGTTTGCAATATAATAACACCTGAAGGAGGGAAGACATGGCTTTTCAGATCGGAGCAGGGCTGCTTGACGCCTGCGTTCTGGCAGTGCTTGCGCGCGGCGATACATACGGCTATAACCTCACCCATCAGGTGCGCGAGATGATGGAGATCTCCGAATCAACGCTCTATCCGGTGCTCAGGCGCCTGCAGCGCGACGGATATCTTACGACGTACGACAGCGCTTTTCAGGGCAGGAACCGCCGCTACTACACACTGACAGACAGCGGCCGGACGCGATGCGGGGAGTTCCAGGACGAATGGCGCGCGTTTCGCCACATGATCGACCATATCTTGCTGCGGGAGGAAGAGAGCGATGAATAAAACCCAGTATTTGTTGGAGCTGCGCCGCCTGCTTGCTTCGCTGCCGGTGCTCGAGCGCGAGCGTGCCATTGAATTTTACAACAACTATTTTGACGAGGCAGGGGAGGAGAATGAGGCTGCCGTCATCGAGGAACTCGGCCCCCCTGCGCGCCTTGCCAGGCAGATCATTGAGCAGACGCCCGCGGACGGCTACGCATCGCCGAGAAACAGCGTGCCTGTCGCGCCGGCCTGCGGCGCACAGGGAAATGCGTATTCTGCGCCCGTGCAGAAAAAGGGGATGAGCGGATGGCTCATCGCCCTTATCATCGTGGTGTCGCTTCCTGTCACACTGCCGCTTGCAGGCGCGGCGATCGGCCTGCTCGGCGGCCTGGCAGGCGTGCTGATCGGTGTGGCGGCGGGTCTTTTCGGCGCGGCGCTCGCCCTTGTCCTCTCCGGAGCAGCGCTCGCTGTGAGTGCTGTGATGGGCGCGGCGGCAAGCGGCGTTCCGGCGGCCCTGTGCATTGCGGGCGGCGGACTGGCGCTGATCGGCCTGGGGCTTCTGTGCGCGTTTGCGCTTGTATGGCTTGTCATCGCAGCGGTGCGTCTCGTGCGGCTGATCGCACATGCGGTCTCAGGCAGGCTTGCAAAAAGAAAGGAGCGTATGGAATGAAAAGCTTTCGAAAAGGCCTTCTCTATGGCGCGGCTGCATTTTTACTGGTCGGCCTGACGCTCTTTTTCTGCGGCACGGCGGCGGGCGGCTTTGGCGCGGCGCGCGATATCTTCCGCAGCGGCTTTTGGTTGGATTCCAGAGGCTTGCACACCGGCCGCGACCCGGGCAGCCTCCAGCGCGAAGAAGCCGTGCTCGACGCGTTTGAAAATGTGGACATCGACCTTTCCTATAATGATTTGGAGCTGATTCCTTCCGACCGCTGGGCGATCGAGATCTGCGCCTATGAGCGCCTCGGCCGCGTCTCCTATGCGGTCAGGGGCGGCACACTCATTGTCAGCCAGGGCAGCAGTGCCGTGAATCTCGGCGGGTTCAACGGCATGGAGGACACATACGTGCGCATCTATTATCCGGAAGGCACCGCCTTCGGGCGCTTTGAAACCGACGTCTCCTTCGCGGATGAGATCCTTCCGCCCCTCACCGCCTCCGAACTGCGCCTGACGATGTCCTACGGTACGCTCGCGTCCGATGCGCTCGCGGCGCAGACTGCCGTCCTCTCAACGGACTTTTCGGATTTTACCATCGACGGGCTTGAAGCGGAAGAGATCTCCCTCAGCGCCAGCTACGGCAGCGCGGCGCTCTACGGTGCGAGCGGCCGCGTGCGGGTAGACAGCAGCTTCGGCGATATCACCTATATGGGCGAACCGCAGGATGGGAGCCGCTTTACCACCAGCTACGGCGATATGGACATCACCATTTCGGCCGACCGCGCGCTCTATGAACTTTCAGCCGAGACGGACTTCGGCGATTTCAGCGTAGACGGGCGGGATAAGGGGGAAAGTTATACCGCCAATGAAGGAGCCGGGCGGCGCGTTGTGTTTGAAACGAGCTTTGCCGATACCGCCCTTCGTTTTGAATGAGTGAAGAGAACGATGGAAAAGGGAGCAGGCATCCGAAGCCATACGGCTTCGGATGCCTGCTGTGTGTAAAAAGCCTTTTTTTCCGATTTGAACTTCCGTCTCAAACGCAGGCGTGCAGGCCTTTGCAGACTGTCAAAAAAGCAGCTCTCCGGCCGCGTCAGCAGCCATGGCTCCTACACGCCTGCCGCTGCGGCATAGTCTGCAACGACCTGCGATGCGAGTCTGAGCGCCTGCTCGCCTGCCTTCAGGCGCAGGGAGATATACGGCTTCTCGCCTGCATTCAGCAGCAGCCGCCCCTTGTACTTTGGCACCGCGCACAGCGCTGATACCCGGCGGAAGTCCGGCTTTTCGAAACGCACGAGGAGCTTGCCCTCCTTCTGGGCGATCTCGCAGATGCCGTTTCTCGATGCGGCGCTGCGCAGCATTGCGATATCCAGAAGTGCGATAACAGGCTTCGGCGGGTCGCCATAGCGGTCGATCAGCTCATCGAGGATATCCTCGCGGTCCTCTGAAGTCGAGATCATCGCGATGCGGCGGTAGACGTCGACGCGCTCGCCGGCGTCGGAGATGTACTTGGGCGGGATGTTTGCCGACACGGCGAGGTCGGCCGCGCACTCGACGCGCTGCGGCGCCGTCTCCCCGCGCTCGGTGAGCACCGCCTCCTCCAGCAGCTTCAGATACAGGTCGTAGCCGACCGACATCATATGTCCGCTCTGTTCGGGGCCGAGCACATTGCCTGCGCCGCGGATCTCCAGGTCGCGCATGGCGATCTTAAATCCGGAGCCGAATTCCGTGAACTCGCAGATCGCGGCAAGGCGCTTCTGCGCGATCTCGGTGAGGATCTTGCCCTGACGGTAGGTAAAGTCCGCATACGCGTGGCGCGACGAGCGGCCCACGCGCCCGCGGATCTGGTGCAGCTGCGAAAGGCCCAGGTGGTCTGCGTCCTCGACGATGAGCGTGTTCACATTCGGGATGTCGATGCCCGTCTCGATGATCGTCGTGCACACAAGGATGTCGATCTCCCCGTCGGCCATACGCGTCATGATATCGCCCAGCTCCTGCTGGTTCATCCGCCCGTGCGCCACGGCGATCTCCGCGTCCGGCAGGCCGCGGCGGATCTTGCCCGCCGCCTGCTCGATCGTCTCGATACGGTTGTGCAGGTAGTATACCTGCCCGCCGCGCGCCAGCTCGCGGCGCATCGCGTCGATGAGCACCATCATGTCATGCTCGAGCACATAGCTCTGCACCGGGTGGCGGTCGCGCGGCGGCTCCTCAATGACCGACATGTCGCGGATGCCGGAGAGCGCCATGTTGAGCGTACGCGGGATCGGCGTCGCCGTGAGGGTGAGCGTGTCGACCTGCCGCGCCATCTCGCGCAGCCGTTCCTTGTGCGTCACGCCGAAGCGCTGCTCCTCGTCGATGACGAGAAGACCGAGGTCTTTGAATTTGACGTCCTTCTGCAGCATGCGGTGCGTGCCGACGACAACGTCGATCTCCCCGCGCAGCAGGCGGCGCGTCACATCCTCCTGCTGCTTGGGCGTGCGGAAGCGGCTGAGCGTATCGATTTTCAGCGGATAGCCGGAAAAGCGCCTGTGCGCCGTGAGGAAGTGCTGCCGCGCGAGCACAGTCGTCGGCACGAGGATCGCCGCCTGTTTCCCGCCGAGGATGCATTTCATGATCGCGCGGAAGGCGACCTCCGTCTTGCCGAAGCCGACGTCGCCGCACAGCAGCCGGTCCATCGGATAGCCTGCCTGCATATCGGCCTTGATCTCCTCCACGCAGCGCAGCTGGTCGTCCGTCTCATCAAATTCAAACGATGCCTCGAAGCCGCGCTGCAGCTCGTCGTCCTTCGGAAAGGCGAAGCCCTTTAAGCGCCTGCGCTCGGCGTAAAGCTCGATGAGTTTCTTCGCCAGATCCTGCGCCGCGCCCTTTGCGCGCGCGCGGGCCTTCTGCCATTCCGTGCCGCCGAGCTTGTTGAGCTTGACCGGCACATCTTCCGAGATTGCGCCCCCGCCGATGTATTTTGAGATGAGGTCGAGGTTTGTCGCCGGAACGAACAGGTTGTCTTTACCCGCAAAGGCGATACGGACATAATCCTTCTCCACCCCGTCGACCGTGATGCGCTCCATGCCCGTGAAGCGCCCGATGCCATGATGCTCGTGCACCACAAGGTCGCCCACCGTCAGGTCGGCATAAGATTTCACGCGCTCGCGCGAAGACTTTTTGCTCTTCTTTTTCGCGCGCTCCCGGCGGCGCAGCATGACCTGACCTTCCGTGATGACCGCCAGGCGCAGCGCCGGGAATTCAAAGCCGGCCGAGAGGGCGCCCTCGGCGCACAGCGCCTGCCCGTGCTTTGGCAGCGTTTCGCCTTCCACTGCCGGCGCGTCGACGCCTTCATTGAGCAGCGCTTCGGACATGTACTGCGCGCGTTCGCCTCCGCCCGTGAGAACCAGCACCCGGTAGTCCTGTGCCAGATAGCTCCTGATATCCGCCGCCGCCGTCTCCACACTGCCGCCGTACGAGGGCAGCTGCTTGGCGAGGATGGACACGACCGAGCGCGGCGCGAGATCGTCCGACTGCGTCAAAAACGTGTCGAGTGTGATCACGTCCTGTTTTTCGACATTATATATAAACTCACTGTAATCAATATAGCACGCGCAGAGCTTTGGCATGATCAGCCCGCCCTCCGCCAGGGACTTGATGTCCTCACCCATGCGAAAGGTAAAGGCCTTTGCCGCTTCGCGCACGCGCCCGCTGTCGGAGAAAAAGACAAGCGTATCCTCCGGCAGATAGTCCAGCGCGGTGTAGAGCTTATCCGGGTAAACGGCCGACAGGTACCGGTCGATCGCCGGCAGGGAGCCGAGCTGCTCGAGGCGCTCGGCGTCGCGCGTCAGATTTTTGGCAAGCTCCGCCCGCTTGGTGAGGTTCGCTGCGGCGAGTTTATTCAAAAGCTTTGCCAGACCCTTGACGTCCGTCGCGCCCAGATGGGGCAGCACCTCGCGGCACGGCAGGATCAGCGCGCGCTCGATGCGCTCGCCGCGGCGCTGGCTGTCGATGCTGAAGTAGGAGAGCGAATCCAGCTCGTCGCCGAAAAATTCCGCGCGTATCGGGTATTCCGCTTCCGGCGAGTAGAAGTCGAGAATATCGCCGCGCACCGCGAACTGCCCCGGCCCCTCGACCGCGGCGCTGCGCGCGTAGCCCGCGCGCGTCATCTGTTCGAGCAGGTTGTCGAGAACATACGCCTCCCCGCACGCCAGGGTGAACGCGCCCTCTTCAAGCACCTGCGGCGGGATGGCCGCGGACATGAGCGCT